>CAIZMB010000021.1 GCA_903933935.1 uncultured Cytophagaceae bacterium | reverse complement strand
TGCAAATACACAAGGAAAATTTGCTGCTTATCATGATGCAGCTCGTTTAACTGCTGATGGTGGAAGAAGATTAGTTCCGGGAACAGCCGCATTTAATGAAGCCGTAGCAGCCATCAAAAACAAGCCACTTCCTGCTGGAGCTAAATTCACAGATAAGTCAGCTTTATATCATTATGAAGGAATGTATAACTTCACTGAGAAGTTAAACAAGAAATTAGAAATGATTGTGGGAGCTAGTTATCAAGTATACGCTTTAAACTCAGAGGGTTCTTTGTTTGCCTTGAAAGCTGATGGTAGTGAGTTTACGATCAACGAATTTGGTGGATACATTCAAGTAGGTAAAAAGATGTTTGCGGATAAATTCAAATTAACGGGTTCTATGCGCTATGACAAAAACGAAAACTTTGAAGGCCAATTTAGCCCACGTTTGACGGGGGTTTTGACACAAGGACGTTCTAATTTCCGTGCTTCTTATCAAACAGGTTTCCGTATTCCAACGACACAAGATCAGTATATCAACTTAAATACTCCGTCAGCTCGTTTGCTAGGAGGTCTTCCAGTGGTTCAAGATCGTTATAAGTTATCTGGGAACTCTTTTACATTACAATCTGTGCTAGCAGGAAAGCCTGAGGTTTACACAGCTAAAGCTTGGAAGCCAGAGCAAGTTCAAACAGTTGAATTAGGTTACAAAGGGTTCTTAGGAGATAAGTTATTAGCTGATTTCTATATCTACCAATCAAACTTTACTAATTTCTCAGCAGGCATGGTTGTCGTTCAATTACCTTCTCAGCACAATGATGCAACAGTGGTAGGAAATAAAGTATACTCTTTCCCTTCTAATGTTCAAAATGAGGTAGTTACAAACGGATGGGGTTTAAGTTTAGATTACCAATTAGGATCTAACTGGACTTTAGGATCAAACGTTTCATATAACGCAGTTAAAGATAATGGCGGTTTAGTGGATTATCAATTAGCCTTTAACACACCTAACTATCGTACAAACGTTACTTTAGGAAACCGTAACATCGGTGGTTCTGGTTGGGGATTCAGTACTGTTTGGAGATACCAAGATCAATTTGTTTGGCAATCGTCGATTGTAAACCAAGTAGTTAATCAATCCCAACAAAGTTTAATTCCTGCTTTCCATACGTTAGATGCTCAGGTTAGCAAGAAATTATCTGCGATGAAGACTATTTTGAAAGTAGGTGGTTCTAATTTATTAGGTGCTGCTTATACAACTGGATGGGCTAACCCAACGGTTGGAAGTATTTATTATGTTTCTTTAACGTTTGATCAGTTATTGAACAAGTAAGAATCATATAAAATTATCTTGAGGCTGTCCCTAAAAGGACAGCCTCTTTTTTTGTACCTTTGCGAATTATATCTGATTTTTCATATGCAGCAACCCAAAGATTTAACCGGTTTTTCTCACATTGAGGTGTTGGGTGCGCGTGAACATAATCTAAAAAACATTGACGTATCCATTCCCCGGAACCAGCTAGTCGTTATTACTGGAATTTCTGGCTCCGGAAAATCTTCGCTGGCCTTTGATACCATTTATGCAGAAGGCCAAAGACGTTACATGGAAAGTTTTTCTGCCTATGCTCGTTCATTTTTAGGTAATATGGAACGTCCAGACGTGGATAAAATCAATGGATTATCTCCCGTCATATCCATTGAACAGAAGACAACTTCTAAAAATCCGCGATCTACCGTAGGAACCACAACAGAGATTTACGATTTTATGCGCTTGCTTTTTGCTAGGGCTTCAGATGCTTTTTCATATCTATCCGGCGAACGCATGGTCAAGCAGTCGGTGGATCAAATTATATCGACTTTAATGAGTCAATTCTCTTCCTCTAAAGTGTGGTTTTTAGCCCCACTGGTGAAAGGGCGCAAGGGACATTACCGAGAACTTTTTGTTCAAATAGCTAAATGGGGATATACCAAAGTTCGTATAGATGGCGAAGTGATGGATCTGGTTCCTAAAATGCAATTAGACCGATTTAAGGTACATGATGTAGAAGTTGTGGTGGACAGACTTATCGTTTCAGATACCGAACGACTTCGAATTTCACAATCATTGCAGACGGCCATGAACATAGGCAAAGGCCAAGTCTTTGTCCTGGATGAGTTGGGCAAATTACATTATTTCTCCCAAACCCTGATGGACCCCAAAACAGGTTTATCCTATGACGAACCGGCTCCTAATTCCTTCTCTTTTAATAGTCCTTATGGTGCATGTCCTTGTTGCAATGGCTTGGGAGTTGTGGAAGAAATCACCGAAGAATCTGTCATTCCAGATCCATCCCTCAGCATCATTCGGGGAGCTATTGCACCCATAGGGGAATATCGGGAGCTCTGGATTTTCAAACAATTAGAGGTCTTATTAAAGCCTTATTCCGTCGGCTTAGCTACACCCATCGCTAAATTCCCAAGGGAAGCTGTCGAAATTATGTTGTATGGGACGGATGAACCTGTTCCTGTGCCTTCAAAAAAATATGTGGGTACCGAGTGGAGTACTAAATATGACGGAATAATTAATTTTCTGAAGCGCCAACAAGATAACGGATCTGAAAAAACGCAAGATTGGCTGAAGGATTTTTTAGAGATAAAAATTTGTCCGGATTGTGAAGGATTTCGATTGAAAAAAGAGTCTTTACATTTTAAAATCGATGGTAAGCATATAGGCGAATTAGCCCAAATGGATGTGAGTGATTTGGCCGAGTGGTTTTCTGATTTGGAGGAAAGAATTTCAGACCGACAAAAACAAATTGCGACAGAGGTATTGAAAGAAATTAAAAAAAGAATTGGGTTTTTGACACAAATAGGACTTACCTATTTAACGCTAGACCGACCGATGAAAAGTTTGTCCGGTGGGGAATCCCAACGTATTCGTTTGGCAACCCAAATAGGAACGCAATTAGTCGGAGTGCTTTATATCATGGATGAACCCTCCATAGGTTTGCATCAGCGTGATAATGAAAAGTTGATTTTAGCCTTAAAAGATTTACGCGACTTAGGAAATTCGGTGCTTGTCGTCGAACATGACAAAGACATGATGCTTGAGTCCGATTATATTTTGGATATAGGACCTGGAGCAGGGAGACATGGTGGCCATGTGGTTGGTTTTGGAAGTCCTTCAGAATTTTTAAAATTAGGAACGCCTACAGCCAAATACCTAAATGGAGCTTTGAGAATTGTAGCGCCAACGGTTCGTAGAACTGGGAACGGGAATTCCATTGTGCTAAAAGGGGCGCACGGAAATAATTTAAAAAATGTAAGCGTTGAATTTCCATTGGGGAAATTTATCACAGTTACTGGTGTTTCAGGATCAGGCAAATCTACTTTAATTCACGACACCTTGGTGTTGAAATTGAAACAATTTTTTGATCGAACCAAACGTGAACCTTTGCCTTTTAAGTCGATTACGGGCTTGGAATTTATCGATAAAGTTATCGAGGTTGACCAATCGCCCATCGGTCGGACCCCTCGTTCAAATCCGGCTACCTATACCAATATGTATACAGATATCAGGACTTTATATTGTGAATTACCTGAATCTAAAATTCGAGGCTATAAGGCAGGTCGATTTAGTTTTAATGTTAAAGGGGGACGCTGCGAAGGTTGCGAAGGAGCGGGTAGAAAAAAAATTGAAATGGAGTTTTTACCCGACGTATTCGTTGAATGCGAAACATGTAAGGGAAAAAGGTTTAATCGCGAAACCTTAGAAGTTCGTTTCAAGGGGAAATCGATTTCAGATGTACTCGATATGACGGTAGAACAAGCGCTCGATTTTTTTGAACATCAACCCCGTATTTTCCGTCGGGTACAAACTTTGGCTGAGGTAGGTTTAGGTTATATCACGTTAGGACAGCATGCAACTACCTTATCAGGAGGAGAGGCGCAAAGGGTTAAACTTGCGGAAGAATTGTCAAAAAAAGACACGGGTAAAACGCTGTATGTGTTAGACGAACCTACCACTGGATTACATTTTCAAGATGTAAAATTACTCTTAGATGTCTTGCAAAAACTGGTGAACAAGGGGAATACAATTTTGGTCATTGAACATAATATGGATGTGATTAAAGTGTCGGATTATATTATAGATATGGGGCCAGAAGGAGGAAATGCTGGGGGCCAATTGCTTATTTCGGGGACACCAGAGCAAGTGGCCAAAGCTAAAAATAGCCATACGGGTAGATTTTTGAAAAAAGAACTTTAGTGCAAGGCTTTGAATGATTGGGTCCTTCAAGGTAATTTTTCTTGCGATAAATATTTACCTTAAAATATGATCCATTTGATTTTTTTCTACCTTAAATTTATTTAGTTTTCGGCTTGAAATTTTTGCCTCAATGCTTTCTCCCTTTGGGGGCGTTTTGATTAACTAATGGATATGACCTATTTTTTTCAATTTCTTTTTATCGCTTTACTCGCTTCCATGAGTTATTTAATCGCGATGCGATTTAAAGGCATATTAGCTACGATTCGATTATCGCAACCCATTCTATTATCAGATCAACCTATTGAACGCTGGAAGCGAGTATTTCTACTGGCTTTTGGTCAAAAAAAGATGTTTCAAAAACCTTTTGTTGGCCTCATGCATTTCTTGATTTATATCGGATTTGTTTTAATTAATGTAGAAATTCTGGAGATTATTTTGGATGGAATTTTAGGAACGCATCGCTTGTTTGCTCCTTTTTTAGGTTCACTTTACCCGCTACTTCTGAATTTTTTCGAACTCTTAGCAGCAGGTGTATTTTTAGCATGTCTCGTATTTTTTGCGCGTCGGGGTATATTCAAAGTCACACGTTTACAACCTGAAAAGCATGCTGAATTAAAGGGATTCCCGATTCAAGATGCCTATACTATTTTGATTGTTGAGTGTGTGTTGATGGCCGCCTTATGGACGATGAATGCTGCGGATGCGATCTTACAAAGTAGAGCTGTAGAACATTATCATGAGGTAGGCTCGTTCATTGTCTCAAGGAATTTAATTCCATTTTTAAATGCTTATAGTACGGATGCTTTGTTTTTAGTTGAGCGAATTGCATGGTGGTTTCACATCGCTGGCATCTTGGGATTTGCTCTTTATGTTACCTATTCTAAGCACTTGCATATCTTTTTTGCGTTCCCTGCCGCTTATTATTCTAGTTTAAAATCATCCGCTTATATCCCGAGTTTGTCAACAGTGACCCACGAAGTCAATTTAATGCTAGGCAAAAGTGCATCGGGCGAAGCTGCGCCAACTACCTTGCGATTTGGTGCCAAGGATGTCATGGATTTGAATTGGAAGAATTTATTAGACGCCTACAGTTGTACCGAATGTGGACGTTGTACAGACGAATGTCCGGCCAATCAAACAGGTAAATTATTATCTCCTCGGAAAATAATGATGGATACCCGAGATCGACTGGAGGAAGTTGGCGTGATTTTATCTAAAAATAAGGGCCAATTTGTCGATGACGGAAAATCATTATTGGATAAAATTAGTGGGGAAGAATTACGTGCATGCACGACTTGTCAAGCCTGTGTGGAGGCCTGTCCGATGGAATTATCACCTCTAAATATTATACTGGAATTGAGAAGGTACCAAATCATGGAATTGTCAGATGCTCCTGCGGCATGGAATTCTATGTTTTCAAATATTGAAACAAATCAAGCCCCTTGGAAATTCAATCCTTCGGATCGAATGAATTGGACAAAATCATAAGCAATGAAAAAAGTATTAATGGGTTTATTAGCCCTGAGCATTATTTATTTTATGGGACCTAAGCCAGCTGCTCCGGTGTTGAATGCAAGTCCAACTTGGACCCAAATTCCGGATTCGATGCCGCAAATTTCCGAGTTTATTCAACAGAAGGAATTAGCCAATAAGGAGTTAAAACCGGGAAATAAAGCAAAAATTATTTGGGCTGATTCCTTACATCCTCAAAAAACTAAATACGCTTTTTTATATGTGCATGGTTTTTCAGCCTCGCAGATGGAGGGAGATCCGGTACACCGACAAGTTGCCGCGGCGTTCAATGGAAATTTAGTATTAGCTAGAGTCGCAGGACATGGTGAAAAGACCTCAGATCATACACTGGGAAATGTTACGGCTGATGATTATTATGCGAGCGTCGAGAACTATTTGGCGATAGCGAATAAACTGGGCCAAGAGGTGATTGTGATGGGGACATCCTTTGGTGGAGCGATGACGGTTTATTTAGCCTCAAAGCATCCAGAAATTAAAGCCATCATTTTATATGGGCCATGCATTGCGGTGGCAGACCCAAGTGCAGCATTATTAGACAACCCTTGGGGGCTCCAATTAGCCCGACTTATCAAAGGGGGAGAATACAATGAAATACCAAGCAAAAATAAAGCGCATGATGCCTATTGGAATTTGCATTATCGGTTTGAGGCTGTGGTAGAAATGCAAAACTTCTTGACACATACGATGAAAAAAGAAGTTTTTAACCAGGTAAAAACACCTGTTTTGTTGACGTATTATTATAAAGACGAGGCTCATCAAGATCAAGTAGTTTCAGTCAAAGCGATGCAAGAAATGTTTCCTGAATTAGGAACATCTTCTGCGCTTAAGCAAGAAATTGCTTTTCCTGAGTCAGGCAATCATGTGATAACATCACCTATTTTGGGAAATAAGACGGAGCTTCCGATGCAGGCTTCCGTAAAATTTTTAAATGAAGTCGTTAAATTAACTAAATAATTATGTCTGAGGTGGTGTTAAATATTCGAACAATGGCTGATTATTTAGCTAAGGGTGAAATGCCAGAATATTTATTTTGGGTGGGTTGTGCAGGTTCATTTGACGACCGACAAAAAAAGGTGACGCGTGCTTTTTGTGAGATTTTACAAAAGGCTGAAATTTCATATGCCATTTTGGGAACGGAGGAATCTTGCACTGGAGATCCAGCTAGAAGAACAGGAAATGAATTTTTGTTTCAAATGCAGGCGATGACCAATATTGAAGTGCTCAATATGTACCAAGTGAAAAAGATTGTAACAGCCTGTCCACATTGTTTTAATACGTTGAAAAACGAATATCCAAGTCTTGGGGGAACCTATGATGTTATTCACCACACGGAGTTATTGGCTCAATTATTGAAAGAAGGTAAGATAGAAATTTCTGAGGAAAGGGAGGAGATCGCCTTTCATGATTCTTGTTATTTGGGTCGAGGAAACGGAATTTATGAGGCGCCTCGCGAAATTATTTCGGAACTTCAAAAAGATTTAAAAGAGTTGAAAAGTTGCCGCACCAAAGGACTTTGTTGCGGTGCCGGTGGGGCCCAAGTATTTAAAGAACCGGAACCAGGTGCTATGGATGTCCAGGTAAAACGTACCGAAGAGATTATTGAATCCGGAGTAAAAAAAGTAGCGATTGCGTGTCCTTTTTGCATGGTGATGATTCAAGATGGTTTAAATAAAACAGGCCATGACAAAGATATCCAAGTAGTGGACTTAGCTGAGTTAGTCCAAAAAGCAATGAAATAAGATGTATATACCTTTCGAACAATTACCCGATCAGTCCCGTGTGTGGGTGTATCAAGCAAATCGTCCTTTGAAGGGCGAGGAAATTGAGCAAATAAAGTCATTTTTAATGAATGAAATGAATGCTTGGGCTGCTCATGGGGCTCCGCTGAATGCATCTTTTGAGATTCGATTTAATCAAGTCGTTATTGTCGCAGTTAATGAAGATGTAAATCAAGCTTCAGGTTGTTCGATCGATGCATCTACCCGGTGGTTTAAATCTTTAGGAGAGCTGCTTCAAGTAGATTTTTTTGATCGGCAAATTGCTAGTATTCAAGGGGATCAAATCTCGCTTATCCCGATAACTTCTATTAAAGAGTTTATTCTTAATGCAGATTTGTCGGAGGAAGATTTTATCATCCCGCCCCAAACATCCGACTTAGGCCAATATAGAAACCAATGGCTTCAGATGGTTAAAGAATCATGGTTGAAAAAATACTTAGTTAAATCAAGCGTTTAATATGGCGGAAGATTTAATCAAAATTAGTGGAACAAGAGCGGATCAGTATGCAAACTTGTATCCTCAAATTCAATCTTTGTTGGCCGGAGAAACGGATCTGTATGCTAACCTCGCCAATATAGCGGCAGCCATCCATGATATTTTCGAATTTTTTTGGGTAGGTTTTTATTTGGTGAAAGGAGATGAATTAGTCTTAGGTCCATTTCAAGGCCCCGTGGCTTGCACTCGAATTCCTTTTCATAAAGGTGTTTGTGGATATGCCTACACGGAAAGAAAAACTGTTGTCGTTCCTAATGTAGATGAATTCCCTGGACATATCGCCTGTGCCTCTGCCTCAAAATCTGAAATCGTAATTCCGGTATTTCATGAGAATCGAGTGATTTTAGTTCTCGACGTGGACTCAGATTGTTTGAATGATTTTACGGAGGAAGACCAAATAGGCCTAGAGAAAATCATGGGTATAATTGAGGAAAATTGGGGGAACTGGAATTAACGAAGTTTTGCAATAACCGTTTCTCCGCCGACAGGCTTATCGCCTAAATTGACACAGATTTCGGCATCTAAGGGCAAGAAAATATCGATTCTACTTCCAAATTTGATAAACCCAAATTCTGAACCTTGGGTGACTGATTCGTTTTCTTTGGCGTACCAACAAATCCTTTTGGCGAGTGCGCCGGCTATTTGACGAAATAATATTTCAGTTCCATTTTCATGTTTGACCACGTACGTCGTACGTTCATTTTCAGTGCTTGATTTTGGATGCCAAGCTACGAGGAATTTCCCTGGATGGTATTTGAAATAGGAAACTATACCTGAAATGGGATTGAAATTAATATGCACATTTAATGGCGACATAAAGATGGAAATCTGTCTGCGTGTGCCCTTGAAATATTCAGATTCTACGGTTTCTTCGATCACAACAACTTTTCCATCGGCTGGGGCAATAATATGTTGTGGATTTATTTCGGTATGACGTTTCGGAACTCTGAAAAATTGTAAAATGATCAAATAAAATAGAGAAGTAATGACAACAATGAATTCTCTTAGGTATTCTCGGTCTGGAAAAAGATAGGCAAAAAATGCATTGATGCCCAGAACAATGATGAGTGATGTGATTAATAAAGTCCTTCCTTCGCGGTGTAAGGTCATAATTTAATTATTTCAATGGGAAGCTTATTCTTTTAAGCTTAGATTTATAAGTCAAAATTAGCCATTTTCGTTTAAATTATATCAAGATTTTTAATTCATACGATAAGAATTATTTAAATTTTATATAAAAAAATTGCATTTTTGGTTAGAATTAAATTTCAGATGCGGTATTTCAAATTATTCTTTTTCTTTCTTTTTCTTTCATTTACTGGACCAGTTTTTGCCCAAATTGCTAAATGGGTACACCCGATATCGGGAACATTTTACCAGATTAATTTTGAAACGAAAGAAATTTATGAATTTCAAGTCGGCGCTCAATGGAATAAAATAGCCGACCTAACCTTCCAAGATGTTAAAAATTATGATTTGGTTTCGGGGACTAGGTACTATCAAGAAATTCCTATTCCAGGCTCCAGTGTATCTTATTTATTAGTTAGTTGCACGGGCCAAGTATATCAATTAGATCGGAAAAATTGGGTTTTAAAACGCCTTGACCAAACTTTCTATCGGGGTGCAAATTGTCAAGCGAATAAATTCCTTCGGAATGGGGTTTTGTATTCCTTTGGGGGGTATGGGTTTTGGCAATCATCTAATGTGCTAACTAAATACGATCCAATAAATAAAGAATGGGCGAGTATAGGAGTTAAGGGGGACGTACCTTTGGCTATTAATGATGGAATTTCAGCATATCTTTCTTCAAGGGATGTTTTCATCACGATGGGTAATCTGAAAGTAAATGATTCAAAAATGTATGAAAGTGCAGTTTTTGATTGGAATATTTATGAATATGGATTTAAGGATCATGATTTCAAGAAAGTTGGAACCATTCATTTAGAAGAGTTAAAGAAATACTTAGAAAAAGACCTCTATCGGAATTTTTTGTTTAATGGAAGGTATTTTATTTTGATTGATAAATCTATACAGGTCTACCGCTACGATTCCATGATTATCATCGATCTTTTAGATAATTTCAAAACTTACCGTTGGCTTAATTCAGGTAGATTGCCAGTTACAGGAAATAATGACAACTTTAGTGATCAGGAAATACATTATAAAGGGAAAGACTCATTGGCCTGGTCATCTAATTTTTCCTCCAAAAATTCAGCTACTAAAAAAGCTATTCAATACGTCATTTCTATTAATGATGTTTTAGCTGACTCAGCCTATTTAGGTAAGTTAACCGACGAACCTTGGTATATGGAATTTTTTAAAGTGATCATGTTAAGCATAGGTATTCTGGCCACCATGTTTCTTATTTTTGTCATTGGCAACATTAAGAGAAATCGAATAAAAAGAAATTTAAAAAATGTTTTGGGTGAAAATGAGCAAAAGCTATTGGACTTCTTATTATTAAATTATAGCCAAGGGTATGTTAATGGGCATCAACTAATCGCATATTTTGGGCGGCATAAGAGTTCTCCAGAATCTCAAAGACAGTTTAGATCTAAGTTGATAGACAATTTCACTAAATCATTAGCCCTGATTTTTCAAAAATCTAATATCCTGGATATTCAACAAGATGAGAAGGATCAAAGGATGCTGAACTATCGCTTGAATAGTAAAATTTATAAAATTATCTCTAAGCTTTAATTACTTCTGAAAGATAATGACGGGCTCTGTCTCAATCGTATTGCTTTGTTGGAATGCCTTGTCTTTAATGTAAATCTGAAATTTTAAAGTATCATTAAATTCAGTAAAAAGAGGCGAATATCCTTTGTAAAAGGCATAAACAAATTGGGTTGAATAGGAAATAGATCCTTCTATTGGGCCTGGTTTTTGATCGGGACGCAATTGGAAATTGATTAATCCGCCAATTTTTGGGCTAAATAAGACAGGTACATATTTGCCATTTTTCTTCAATAAGACATCCACCTCAAAATTTCTAAAGTCCTTATATTTCGGATTTGCTTTTATTTCTTCTGCTGTAATTCCAAGGTCTCCATCGCCATCTTCAAAGCGAATACTCATGATAATGGAATCGATTTTTGTTTTACCTCCGAAACCGTCATTACTTGTTTTGGTGATTTTTTGGATGGATTCAAACGAGATGGCCGGCGTGGTGCTAAATTCAGGTTCCTTCACACAACTCAAGATGAACAGTGTAATCGAAATAGTTAAGCTGAATAAAAAACTTTTTGTGGACATCCAATTCGTAAATTAAGAATCGTAAAGTTAATGATTTGGTTTAATTTTGTATGAAATTCGAAATAAAAGGTATGCAAGAAAATCCTGAAGCTGTGGAGTTGCAATTGAGCGAACTGAAACGTAAAGTTTTAGAGGTTAGTTTTGCCAATTTTGAGGAGTTAGCTATCGAAATATTTAATTTTCAGGCCTTAAACAATCCCATATATCAGTCATTTCTTAGGATGTTGGATTGTTCGGTGGATTCCATTCGGTCGATGGACCAAATTCCTTTTTTGCCGATTGAGCTATTCAAAACATACCAAGTTCAAACCGGGTTTTCCCCAGTGCTTTTCGATTTTGAAAGTTCAGGTACTACGGGTCAAATACCTTCTAAACACGCCGTTTGTGATCCCGAATTTTACAAAGAAAATTCCTTGAATGCGTTTAATCATCTTTTTGGGTCAGTAACGGATTATCATATTTTTGCCTTATTGCCCTCTTATTTAGAAAGAAATACATCCAGTTTGGTTTTTATGATGGACCATTTCATTCAAGAATCAAAATCTGAATTTTCCGGATTTTTTTTAAATCAATACCCTGAATTAGTTAGCCAAATTAAAGAAGCGTTAAAAACCAACCGGAAAATTTGGCTGATGGGTGTGACTTTTGGACTTCTGGATTGGATTGATTCGGGTCAAGATTTCTCATTTTGGAATGAGGCGATCAAAGAAGGTCGCATCATTGTTATGGAAACAGGAGGGATGAAGGGACGGAGAGAAGAGTGGATCAGGGATCGTATTCATGCGTATATGATGGAGCACATGGGATTTAACCAAGTAGCTTCTGAATATGGAATGACTGAATTATTTTCTCAAGCCTATTCATTTTCAGATGGAATTTTTGTCCCGGCTAAAACGATGCGAGTGCTTCTTCGTGAGGTGAATGATCCATTTTCGCTCGTAAAAACGCCAGGAAAAGTAGGCGGGATTAAAGTGATTGATTTGGCTAATATTGAATCTTGTTCGTTTGTCGAGACCAAGGATTTAGGCTCGTTGGAAGAGGATGGTATTCGATTTAAGGTGCTGGGGCGCTTTGATAATTCAGAAATGCGGGGCTGTAGCATGATGGTTTCTGAGCCCTAGGTAATTTCGATTAGGGATGTGGAACCAGCCACGATGATCCATCTGTATAAAATTCATTTTTCCAAATGGGAACTTCTTTTTTCAAGGTGTCAATTAACCATTGGCATGCCGCAAAGGCCTCTGCTCGGTGCACGCAAGTTACCCCGATGATCACTGCAATATCACCTATTTCCAAAGGTCCGGTTCGATGACACACAACGGCTTTAACGATGGGCCATTTTTCTCCAGCAGATTCAATTAATCGTTCTATTTGTTTGACGGCCATGGGAGAATAAGCCTCCATGGTTAGCGCATTAACTTCTTTTCCTTGGTTTTTATTTCGGATGGTGCCTATGAATAAACAAATTCCTCCGGCCTCTTCAGCTTGTAAAAATTTGAATTGGGGATCGATCAAGAGTGGGGAATCGATTAATTCAATTTTCTGCTCCATATTTATTTTCGTTGATAGGTCAAAAAGCTATACTGATAGGTATTTTTTTCATCGGTAACGCCTCTTTCTCGGGAAACAACTTCCCATGTATCTGCTGGAATCTCTGGGAAATAAGTGTCCCCGTCAAAAATATCATGTAGTTGGGTAACTAATATCTGATCCGCGACCGCAAGACTCAATTGGTATATTTCAGCCCCGCCCACAATGTAAATGTCTTCTCTTGAAATTGACTTAGCCTTTAAAATGGCCTCTTCTAGTGAATGTACGGTAATGATTCCTGCTGGATTAAATTCAGTCTGACGCGTGATGGCGATGGTAGTCCGATTAGGTAAGGGCTTACCGATGGACTCATACGTTTTCCGCCCCATGATAATTACATGCCCTGTTGTGAGCGCTTTAAATCGCTGTAAGTCAGCTGGTAAATGCCAGATCAACGTATTGTTTTTTCCAATAACCCTATTTTCATCAAAAGCGACTAATATTTTTATCAATTGTTCGAATTTTTTATCAAAAATAAGGGATTTTTCGGGATCTATTTAGCCCTATGTGGATATAAATGGATTTATGGAAAATTGATAAATTTATTTTCAATTATGCTTCCCAATTTGAGCTCAAACCACTAATTTTGTACAATTTTTGAGCCATACCGAAAGGCCAAACATTTTTGAAATTATAACGCTTTAAATTTATACCATCCTGTGCCTAAAGATTCGTCGATTAAATCAGTCCTAATTATTGGTTCCGGTCCCATTGTTATCGGTCAAGCATGTGAATTTGATTATGCAGGTTCCCAAGCGGCACGTTCTTTGAGAGAGGAAGGGATCGAAGTCATATTAATTAATTCTAACCCAGCGACGATTATGACGGATCCGATGAATGCGGATCATGTGTATTTGAAACCATTAGAAAAGGCGTCCATCATTCACATATTAGAGCGTCATAAAATCGACGCGGTTTTGCCTACGATGGGTGGACAAACTGCATTAAATTTAGCGATTGATTGTGATGCGGCTGGTATTTGGGAAAAGTATGGCGTAAGGATTATAGGAGTAGATATTGCGGCGATTGAAACGACAGAAGATCGCGAGAAGTTCCGTTTGAAGATGATCGAAATTGGGGTTGGGGTTTGCAAGGGTCGTACAGCTCGTTCATTTCTGGAAGGGAAAGAAATAGCACAAGAAACAGGTTTTCCGTTGGTTATTCGCCCATCTTTTACCTTAGGGGGTACAGGTGGTGGTTTTGTTCATGATCCAAAAGATTTTGACGCGGCTTTAAATAAAGGTTTACACGCTTCACCAACTCATGAGGTGTTGGTGGAACAATCCATCATGGGTTGGAAAGAATATGAACTAGAGTTACTTCGTGATCACATTGGAAATGTTATCATTATTTGCTCGATTGAGAATTTTGATCCGATGGGAATTCATACTGGAGATTCTATTACGGTAGCTCCGGCAATGACTTTGCCAGATACGATTTACCAACGAATGAGAGACATGGCCATCAAGATGATGAATGCCATAGGTACTTTCGCTGGTGGTTGTAATGTTCAGTTTTCATTAAATCCTGAAACGGATGAGATTATAGCGATTGAAGTAAATCCAAGGGTTTCTAGATCGTCTGCTTTGGCATCTAAAGCAACGGGTTATCCGATTGCCAAGATTGCTGCAAAAATGTCCATCGGCTACAACTTAGATGAGTTGACTAATGCAATTACCGGTACGACTTCAGCTTATTTTGAGCCAGCTCTTGACTATGTCATTGTTAAAGTGCCAAGATGGAATTTTGATAAATTCAAAGGTGCTGATCGCACGCTCGGTTTGCAAATGAAATCTGTGGGTGAAACCATGGGTATTGGGCGTAATTTCCAAGAGGCACTTCAAAAGGCATGTCAGTCTTTAGAGATTAAGCGAAATGGAATGGGAGCGGACGGAAAGGAATTGCGTGATCAGGATGCGATTATGTACTCATTGGCCAATCCTTCTTGGAATCGTTTATTCCATATTTATGATGCCTTCAAAATGGGTATTTCCTTTAAGACCATTCAGCAATTAACAAAAATCGACAAATGGTTTTTAAATCAAATTGAGGATTTAGTTCGTGTTGAAAAAGAAATAGAGAAGTACTCAGTCCAAAATATTCCCAAAGTTTTACTTGAAGAAGCTAAACACAAGGGATTTGCGGATCGCCAAATTGCACATACACTGCGTTGTTTAGAATCAGAGGTTTACGATAAGCGTAATAGCTTAGGTATTAAGCGTATCTACAAATGTGTGGACACATGTGCCGCTGAATTTGAAGCCAAGACTCCTTACTATTATTCTACTTTTGGTCAGGAAGGTTCAGATGTTTTGGATAATGAATCCGTCGTGACAACAAAGAAAAAAGTGGTTGTATTGGGTTCTGGGCCCAACCGGATTGGCCAGGGAATTGAGTTTGATTATTCTTGTGTGCATGGGGTGTTAGCAGCTAAAGAAGCTGGATATGAGACTATTATGATTAATTCTAATCCTGAGACAGTGTCAACGGATTTTGATATAGCTGATAAATTATATTTTGAACCCGTATTTTGGGAGCATGTCTATGACATCATTCAGCATGAAAAACCGGAGGGCGTAATTGTCCAATTGGGGGGGCAAACGGCTTTAAAATTAGCCGAGAAGCTTTCAAAATATGGCATTAAAATTTTAGGTACTTCCTTTGAAGCCTTGGATTTAGCAGAAGACCGTGGAGCTTTCTCTAGTTTATTGAAAGATTTAGATATCCCTTATCCAAGGTTTGGCGTTTGTGAAGATGCGGATAATGCTGCAGCCTTAGGACGCGAATTAGGGTATCCATTGTTGGTTCGCCCATCCTATGTTTTGGGTGGTCAGTCCATGAAAATTGTGATTAATGAGCAGGAATTGGAACAACATGTCGTCGATATTTTACGCGATATTCCTGGGAACAAAATCTTATTGGATCACTTCTTAGAAAATGCCATTGAGGCGGAGGCAGATGCGATCTGTGATGGGGAAGATGTGTACATCATTGGTTTAATGGAGCACATTGAGCCAGCGGGTATTCACTCAGGTGATTCCCATTCGGTGTTACCTCCATTCGATTTGTCGGATCACGTGATCAAGCAAATCGAAGATCACACGCGCAAGATTGCGGTAGCATTGAAGACGAAAGGTCTCTTAAATATCCAGTTTGCAGTGAAAGATGAAGTGGTATACATCATCGAAGCGAACCCTCGTGCCTCTCGGACCGTTCCATTTATCTGCAAGGCCTACCAAGAACCTTATGTGAATTACGCGACTAAAGTAATGCTAGGAGACAAGAAGGTGAAAGATTTTAATTTCCAACCCGTGAAAAAAGGATATGCAATCAAGATTCCTGTATTTTCTTTTTCTAAGTTTCCTAATGTCAATATGGAGCTGGGACCCGAAATGAAATCAACGGGTGAGGCGATTTATTTCATTGATGATTTGAAAGATGATTTCTTTCGTAAGGTGTATGGGGAACGAAATTTATATTTAAGCCGTTAAGCAACCATGTTAAAGTTAATCGCTTTTGGATTAGTATTTTACTATGTGATTTGGCCTTTGATGCGATTCCTGTTTAAGGGATTTATCATCACCCAGGTCCATAGAAAGATGTCCGAACAGGATATAAGATCTAAACAATCTGCAACAAAAACGCGAACAGAAGGTTCTATAGATGTGGATTATGTACCTCCAACGGGAAAAAATAAAAAACCATTGGCCGATGAAGGAGATTATGTGCCTTATGAAGAAATTAAAGAGTAAAAAATGGTAAGAGGATTTGTCGTTTATTTCTTGTTGGTATTTTGTTTGTTAACGAAGGATGGCCTTTCGTTTGCGCTGGATGTATTGTACGAAAAGAGTAGTGTTTCTTTAGAGATGAATTTCGAAGATTCAATGGAAGAAGATGGAACTGACGAATTTTTTGCGAGTGACGATTTTGGTTTAGATGTAAACCAAAATAATTTCGATCGTTTTACTGATAAATCAATTAACGATCAGTATAAACAATCTAGCTTACATGTGCTCCTTGAGCAAGAGAGTCCTCCTCCCCGCATGGCGTAATTACGCATGCATTATTGAAACAAAATCATAAAAAATTTCTTGTCACCTATGCGTTTTACGCATAGAAATTAATCGTTATGAAAACATACGCATTGGCGTCTATGTTTGTCTTTATGGTTTTTGCAGGCTTCAGCCAAGGTAAAAACTATAAAAATCAGATAAACAGTACATTGAAAGATAAAGTATTAATTGAAAAACGGGTAGAAATAAAAGAAAAGAAGCCCAGTATTCAAACCCCGAAGTACCAAGAATACAAACCCAATATAGAATGGGTGGATACATTTAAAACAAAAAACCCTTCCTACAAACAACATGAGGGAAGGCCTAACTAAGTAGATTATGAGAAAATACCTATTGGGATTAATGCTTTTAACGGCCTGTACGGCTAAAAAAGAGGAGGTAGTGGAAGTTCAAACATTGGAAGTTTCTACCCCCATTTCCTTAGACACGACCATTCATCAGGAATTCGTGGCTGATATTCACGCCGTTCAAAATGTGGAAATACGCGCTCGTGTTAAAGGCTATTTAGACCGTATTTTGGTGGATGAAGGTAAGCAAGTCAAAAAAGGACAGGTTATGTTTACCATTAATAGCCAAGAATATGTGGCTGATTTAGCACGAGCAAAGGCTGTTTTAAGTCAGGCTTCGGCGGAGTTAAAAGCGGAGGAATTGACTTTGGTTAACACCCGCTTATTGGTTGACAAAAATGTAATTTCAAAAAACCAGTTAGCTATCTCACTTGCGAAAGTGGATGGTTTAAAAGCCAAACGTGAAGAGGCACTAGCACATGTCCAAGCCGCTGAATTAAAAGTAGAAAATTCAAATATCAGAGCCCCATTTGAGGGGATCGTTGACCGATTACCTTTTAAGCGCGGAAGTTTAGTCGACGAAGGAACCTTGTTGACAACGCTATCTGACAACCAAAATGTCTTTGCTTATTTCAATGTATCTGAACAAGAATACCTTGCCTTTAGTGAACAAGATGGTGTAAATAAATCGGCATCCGTGGATTTAGTTTTGGCCAATGGGGAAACATATCCAGAAAAGGGCTTAGTTGAAACTATTGAAGGGGAGTTTGATAAAAATACGGGAAACATTGCCTTCCGTGCACGTTTCGCGAATCCGAATAAACTTCTGCGCCACGGGGCATCAGGAAAAGTTCAATTGCCTAAAAAAGTAACGGACTATTGGGCTATTCCTCAAAAATCTGTTTTTGAAATTCAAGAAAAGAGCTATGTTTTCGTAAAAGATGCAGACGGTATTGTCAAGATGAAGAGTATTGTGCCAGACTTACGTATTCCCCATTTTTACCTAGTTAAAAATGGATTTTCATCCAAGGATACCATCCTAATTGAAGGGATTCAGCTCGTAAAGCAAGGCCAAAAAATCAAGTCGACCTTCAAGTCGATGCGCCAATTATTAACGGATTATAAAGCACTGTAACATGGTACAACAATTCATAACCCGACCGGTATTGTCGATCGTCGTATCGATCTTTATCGTGATTTTAGGGGTGATTGCCATGCAGCAATTGCCCATAACCCAATTTCCAGATATTGTTCCGCCGGCCGTCACCGTCACCACTAAGTATACGGGAGCAAATGCGGAGGTATGCGCTAAAGCTGTAGTCACGCCGCTCGAACGCGCGATCAATGGAGTAGCTGGCATGACTTACATGACCTCTGTTTCAGGGAATGATGGAACCAGTATTATTCAAGTGTATTTTCAAGTAGGAACCGATCCGGATGTCGCGGCGGTCAACGTACAAACTCGGGTTCAAACCGTACTCGATGAATTGCCTGAAGAAGTAATAAAAGCTGGGGTAATTACAGAAAAAGAGGTGAACAGTATGTTGTTGTATGTGAATCTTTTGAGCGAGGATGCGGACATCGACGAGAAGTTCATTTATAATTTTGCTGATATTAACGTGCTTCCAGAATTAAAAAGAATTGACGGGGTTGGGTTTGCGGATATCATGGGCCAAAGAGAATATGCGATGCGTATTTGGTTGCATCCAGATCGTTTATTTGCCTATAAGCTTTCCGCGGAAGATGTGATTCAAGCTTTGCGCAATCAAAATGTGGAGGCTGCTCCAGGTAAAATTGGAGAAAGTTCGGGCAAACATCCACAGGCTTTACAATATGTAATGCGCTATACGGGGAAATTTACTCAAGTAGCTGAATATGAAAACTTAGTGATCAAAGCGACTGAAACAGGCCAAATATTGCGCTTAAAAGATTTGGCAGATGTGGAATTTGGATCCTTAGATTACGATGTTCTTTCGAAAGAAAATGGCCGACCATCCGCAGCGATATTATTGAAACAACGTCCGGGTTCGAATGCCGCAGAAGTAATTGAAAATGTAAAAAAACGACTGGCTGAATTGAAAACAACTACTTTTCCTCCAGGCATGGGTTTTACGATTTCGTATGACGTTTCCCGTTTCTTGGATGCTTCGATTCATGAGGTTATTAAGACTTTATTAGAAGCATTTTTACTTGTAGCCTTGGTTGTTTTTATCTTCCTACAAGATTGGCGTGCGACCTTAGTTCCGATTATTGCGGTTCCGGTTTCACTAGTTGGTACGTTTACGTTTATGTTGGCCTTCGGGTTCTCGATCAACTTGTTGACTTTGTTCTCCTTGGTTTTAGCTATCGGTATTGTGGTGGATAATGCAATTGTCGTCGTGGAAGCTGTTCATGCCAAAATGGAGGAAAAAGACATGCCTGTTTTAGCGGCTACCCAAGAGGCGATGCACGAAATTTCAGGGGCCATTTTAGCCATTACCTTAGTAATGGGTGCTGTATTTGTCCCGGTTGCTTTTCTTTCAGGGCCGATAGGCGTATTTTTTAGACAGTTCTCGGTAACCATGGCGATTTCCATTGCCTTGTCGGGCTTAACGGCATTGACTTTAACTCCCGCATTGTGCGTGTTATTATTGAAAAAGCCGGAACATAATCAAAAGAATTGGTTAGGGAAATTCTTCCATGCCTTCAATCATCGCTACGATCAAGTCGCACAAAAATACTTGGTTTGGGTAGGCGCTTTGATCAGTAAACGAATTTTGATGTGGTTGATTTTGCTTGGTTCCGTCGTTGGAACAGTGGTTCTATCTGGTATCGTTCCTAGTGGATTTATTCCTTCGGAGGATCAAGGAACTTTGTATGTCAATGCTACAACGCCGGCTGGAGCGACCTTGGAAAGGACGGAGGGTGTGATGGACCAAGTGTTTAAATCGATTAAAGAAGTGGATGCCATTGAGTCTTTTTCAACATTGGCCGGATTTAGTTTGTTAACAGATGGTTCAGGGGCTTCGTATGGAACAGGGATAATAACCCTAAAACCTTGGGATGAGCGCAAGGAAACGGTAGATGAATTAACCGAGATTATTCGAAAAAAGACGAGCGGAATCAAGGATGCCAGCATTCAATTTTTCCCGCCGCCAGCCGTTCCAGGTTTTGGAAATGCCTCAGGTTTTGAATTTAGAATTCAAGATCGAAGTGGTTCAGGGGATTTACAGAAATTGGCAACAGTGGCCAATGACTTTGCTAAAAAACTCAATGCGGTGCCTGAGATTCAAAATACTTTCTCCAGTTTTGATCCAAGTTTTCCACAATATATGTTGGAAGTAGACCAAGAAGCCGCCGCACAAAAGGGTGTAAATGTGTTGCCAGCCATGGATAACTTACAAACTTTATTGGGTAGTTTTTATGCGACAAACTTTATCCGCTTTGGCCAGATGTATAAGGTTATGGTGCAGGTAGATCCGCGTTACCGGGCACATCCGGATGATGTATTAAAGTTTTATGCCAAAAACAAAGCTGGCGAAATGGTTCCCTATTCATCTTTCGTGAAGATGAAACGTGTCTATGGGCCGGAGCAATTTACACGCTACAACATGTTTACCTCAGCAATGGTCAATGGAGAACCGGCCCCTGGTTTCTCTTCAGGAGCCGTTTTGGATATCATTCGGGCAGAGGCGTTGAAAAGTTTGCCACGTGGTTATACGCTCGAGTGGTCAGGTATGACGCGTGAAGAGGATTTAGCAGGGAACCAAGCAATATTCATTTTTGCGATCTGTTTACTATTCGTGTATTTATTATTGGCTGCGCAATACGAGTCGTTTTTGCTACCATTTCCGGTGCTTCTCTTTTTGCCGATGGGCGCTATGGGTACCTACGCTTTCTTATATTTATTTGGTTTACAAAACAACATTTATGCCCAAGTAGCACTGGTGATGTTGATCGGTTTGTTAGGTAAAAATGCCATTTTGATTGTCGAGTTTGCGATTGCAAAACAAAAAGAAGGGGCATCGATCATCGAGGCGGCTAAAGAAGGAGCTTTCTCAAGATTGCGCCCAATTTTGATGACGTCTTTCGCCTTTGTGGCAGGATTAATTCCGCTTATGATTGCATCTGGGGCAGGTGCGATTGGAAATAGAACGATTGGTACTGCCTCCGCTGGCGGGATGATTTTGGGTACGGTAGGAGGTCTTTTGGTGATTCCGGGATTATATGTGGTATTCGCATCGCTCTCGGCTAAAATGTCTAAAAATGAAAAATAACTTTATTACACTATTGATAGCTTTGAGTTTGTCGTCTTGTATGTCGAGCATTTTGAAGGAGCAACTTAAAATAAATGCTGAAATTGAAACTTATCGAATTTCAAAAGAAAATCCTTCCGTTTCAGATGTGCAAGAATGTTGGAAGCGGGACACCTTGTTACTGCAATTAATAGACTCCGTTTTGATTCGAAGTAATGACATTAAGATTGGCTTTTTGGAAGTTGCGATGCTAAAGGCTGATTTTGGATACCAAAGAGGTTTAAGAAAACCGGTCGTGAATGGAATAATTCAGCCCAGTATGAGGCGATTTGGAAAATATACGATGGATGCGGTGGGTAATTACGATACCCAATTTTCTACTAATATCACTAAAGAACAAATCATTCCAGAAAATTTACCTGATTTGCAAATTGGCTTGCAATCAAGTTGGGAAATGGATATTTGGGGGAAGTTAGCCAAACGGAAAAAGGCAAGTGCCCTCCGTTATTTGGCCTCAGAATCAGGGCAGCAATGGTTAATCACTTCCATAGTGGCAGAAGTGGCAAGTTCGTATGGTCAGCTGATTGCATTAGACAAAGAGATGGACATCTTAAAATCCAACATCGAAATTCAACGAAAGGCATTTGAATTGGTTCAAGTTCAGAAGGAAGCTGGAGCGGTGAATGAGTCAGCTGTCCAACAGTTAGAGGCACAATGGTTAAACTCACGGGCTCAGGAAGGAGATGTGCTCCAACAAATTATTAGTTTAGAAAATGAAATCCGTCTCTTTTTGAATAAGCCCAACGCCCCGATTAAACGATCTAAATTTCCTTTTCAATGCACATTGGATAGTAGTTTATTTGCTCGGGTGAAAATAGATCAATTAGAGAATAGGCCTGATATTAGGCAGGCAAAATTGAATTTGATGGCTGCCTTTGAAACAAAGGAAAGTGCGGTTTTAGCCTTGAAGCCTTCTGTTGTTCTATCCGGTATTTTAGGCGTGCAAGGGTTTCAGCCCGCTTATTTATTTCAACTTCCAGCCTCCATGGCTTATCAATTGATCGGAGGAATCACGAGTCCTTGGTTGAACCGATCAGCCTTAACCGCTGATATTTTGCGCTCCGAATCGCATTGGAAGTCACAAGATTTAGCCTATCAAAATGCGCTAGTGAAGGGATATCTGGAATGGGATACTCAGGTAAAGTCATTAGCCTATTTGCAAAAACAGCAACAACTCAAGCAAAGAGAAGTGCTATTAACGAAGGGAGCTATTAATACAGTGGGAACTCTCTTTTTAACGGCTAATGCAAGTTATTTAGAAGTTTTGACCGCGCAACAAAATGCCTTGCGATCGGAATTAGAGCTATTAGAAATATCTCGAAACCAATGGATGCGCGCAATTAGCTTGTACCGAGTTTTAGGAGGAGGCTGGTAGCACAAGGCTTGCAATTACTTTTGGGAAATCTCGATGCTCTAAAACTTGGCCTTTTTTCGCCACATCTTCAGGGGTGTCGCTTGGTTCTACGGCAAAAGAGCTTTGGAAAATAATGCCACCCTCATCGTAATGTTCATTCACGAAATGAATGGTGATTCCGGATACTTTCTCGCCTGCTTCCACGACGGCCTCATGAACAAAGTGTCCATACATGCCTTTTCCGCCAAATTTTGGCAATAGTGCAGGATGTAAATTCACAATTCTTTGAGGAAAGGCTTGAATAAAATCGCTTGGAATCAGCCATAAAAAGCCTGCTAAAATAACCCAATCGGTGTTTAAGGATTGGATTTTTTTCAACAAGGTTCCATCTTTATATTCAGCTCTATTGAAAACAGTGCAGGGAATCGCTAATCTTTCTGCGCGTGAAATAACACCGGCTTCTGGATTGTTGCTAAAGATATGCGTGATTAAAACCTCATTTGAATCCTTGAAATATTCAAAAATTTTTTCGGCGTTTGAGCCAGAACCAGAGGCAAAAATGACTAAATTTTTCAAGGTGATCCAATTAATTATCACAAATTTAGCCTTAAATCAGGAACCTTTTGGGTTTTATGTCAGTTTTAATTGATATTCTAATAAATTTGAGGCATGAAAATAGGGATTATTTGTTATCCTACTTATGGTGGAAGTGGTGTGGTGGCCACAGAATTGGGAAAGGCCTTAGCGTCGGTAGGACACGAAGTACATTTTATTACCTATACCCAACCGCCTCGTTTGGATTTTTTTAGCGAAAATATTTTCTACCACGAAGTTTCCGTGGCTTCCTATCCTCTGTTTGAATATTTGCCCTATGAATCAGCGCTTGCCAGTAAAATGGTGGATGTGACAATTAACGAGCAGCTTGATTTGATTCATGTTCACTATGCGATTCCACACGCTTCAGCAGCTTATTTGGCAAAGCAAATTTTAAAATATAAAGGTATTCACGTTCCCGTGATTACCACGCTTCATGGCACCGACATTACTTTAGTGGGTCGTGATCCGTCTTTCGAGCCAGTGGTTACTTTTTCCATCAATGAATCTGATGGGGTTACAGCGGTTTCTGAAAGTTTAAAAAATGACACGTATTCATCCTTTGAAATTTTAAGTAACATTGAGGTGATCCCGAATTTCGTCGACCTTGAGCGATTTAAAAAACAGCCAAAGGAGCATTTTAAATTAGCCATTTGCCCACATGGAGAAAAGTTATTGATACACACGTCCAATTTCCGTAAAGTAAAAAGGATTGAAGATATCATTCAGGTTTTCGCTAAAGTACAAAAGCAGATTCCCTCAAAGTTGTTATTAGTAGGGGATGGCCCCGAAAGAACCGCTATCGAGGTATTGTGTAGGGAATTGGGTGTTCAGGCAGATGTTCGTTTTCTAGGTAAATTAGATACGATTGAGGAGGCATTGTCATTGGCCGACTTATTTCTACTTACTTCCGAAAAGGAAAGTTTTGGTTTATCTGCATTGGAAGCGATGGCCTGTGAAGTACCTGTCATTTCCTCAAATGCCGGCGGTATAACGGAGGTAAATATTCATGGAGAAACAGGATTTGTCAGTGAAATCGGAGATGTGGATGATATGGCAAAAAATGCAATCGCTATTTTGTCGGATCCCGTTTTACATGCGACCATGAAAAAAAATGCATTAGAACGTGCCAAATTATTTGACATCAAAAAGATTCTACCCTTATACGAGAAGTATTACGAAAAAATCGTGGGTCAAAGTTGGCGCTTCCCCAACCCCAATCTTTTAGAAAACGATACGGAAATCGAAGACTAATCCATTACTCGAACGCTTTGAAGATCTTTTGTTTGTTCCAATAATTCCAACATGCTTTGTTGGAGAACGGGATGTATGAAATGGGGAGCAATCTCAGCCATGGGAATTAAAACAAAGCGTCTATTGGCGATTTGAGGATGTGGGATATCAAGATTTTCACTACTGATAATTTGATTTTCAACAAAAAGGATGTCAAGGTCTAGTATTCGAGGACCCCAGATGACATCGCGCCGACGGCCAAAAAACAACTCGATATCTAATAATTCAGACATGATTTTTTCAGGATTTAAATCGGTTTCTAATGAAATTACTTGGTTTAAAAAATCCGGCTGATCTGTTTTTCCCCAAGCAGCCGTTTGATAAATTTTGGAAAATGCAGTGATGCGACCTATTTTTTTTTCAATTTCAAGGTATGAGTTTTTAAATATTTCAAGGGTATTTCCTAGATTGCCACCCAAAGAGATAAAAACGATAAAGGACATAGATTTTTTAATTTAAAACAAGATACGAAATTCCTTTTTATGCTTTTACATTACCATGGAAGATGAATTAAAACCTGGAGTTCTTTTGATCTCAGAACCATTTCTTGAAGATTCGGCATTCCATAGGTCTGTGATATTACTATGTGAACATTCTAATTCGCATTCTTTTGGACTCATTTTAAACCAAAAGCAAGAGGTGGTATTCGATTCAATCGTAGACGAGAAGGTATTGGAAAATGTCCCCTTGTTTTCAGGAGGTCCTGTAGACCCTACGATCATGCAATTTTTACATCGAAGGCCTGATCTTATTCCCGATGGGATTGAAATTTCCAAAGGAATATTTTGGTCGGGAAGTTTTGAAAAAGCCATTGAGCACGTGGTGAGTGGCGCCATCAATTTCAAAGAGATCAAATTTTTTATCGGGTATTCGGGTTGGGGCGCGGGCCAACTAGCCCGTGAGGTGAAGCAAAATGCTTGGTATTTACATCCGGCAAGGGAAGATTACGTGTTTGATGAATCGAATAAAAATTTATGGCGGACAGTACTTTATGATAAGGGAGGGGATTTTCGGGTCTTGTCGACCTATCCGGATGACCCAACCTTAAACTAACTTATTCGGGCCCAATTGGTCGTATCCTTTTTTTGTTGGCGCACCTGATCTCGAATCATCGCATTTTTATCATGTTCTAAATTGGGATCCTCATTTAATATGGAAACCGCGGTCTCCCGGGCCACTTTTAAAATTTCCCCATCTTTGGATAAATCAGCAATCATTAGGTCGATAGCTCCACTTTGTCTTGTTCCTCCGATATCTCCGGGACCCCGTAACTGTAAATCGACTTCAGCTATTTCAAAGCCATTATTCGTCCTCACCATCGTTTCAATACGCTTTTTTGTATCCGCTGAAATTTTGTAGTCGGTGAGTAACAAACAATAACTTTGCTCGGCACCCCGTCCCACCCGGCCTCTGAGTTGGTGCAATTGCGCTAACCCAAATCGCTCCGCACTTTCGATGATCATGACGGAAGCGTTAGGCACATTCACTCCCACTTCTATAACGGTCGTGGCCACCATGATTTTGGTTTCATTTTTGACAAAACGAGCCATCTCGAAATCTTTGTCGGCCGGCTTCATTTTTCCATGCAATATCCCCAAAGGTATTTCAGGGAATGCCCTTGTAATACTTTCATGCCCATCCATTAAATCTTTGAAGTCCATTTTTTCAGACTCTTCGATGAGTGGATAAACGATGTATACTTGACGCCCTTTTTGAATCTCACTTTGGATAAAACTAAAGACTTGCAAACGATGTGAGTCATAGCGGTGAATCGTTTGAATAGGTTTTCTGCCCGCCGGCAATTCATCGATTACCGAAACATCAAGATCTCCGTATAAAGTCATGGCCAAGGTTCTCGGGATTGGGGTCGCCGTCATGACCAGAACATGGGGATGAATTTGCTTATTTTTATCCCAAAGTTTGGCTCTTTGAGCTACCCCAAAACGATGTTGCTCGTCAATGATACAAAGTCCCAAATTTTTAAATTGGACCACATCTTCAAAAATGGCATGTGTCCCCACTAATATATTCAGGGTTCCAGACTGTAATCCCTCATGTATTTCGACGCGATCTTTCTTTTTCACAGATCCGGTGAGTTTGGCAATGGAGATGCCCAAAAGATCAGCAAACTTTTTTAATCCTTGAAAATGTTGATCGGCTAAAATTTCGGTGGGGGCCAACAAACAAGCCTGGGTTCCATTGTCGATGGCGAGTAACATGGAAATAAAGGCGACAATGGTTTTTCCGGAACCCACGTCCCCTTGAAGGAGTCGGTTCATTTGATTGCCAGAGCGCATGTCTTCAAAAATTTCTCGAATAACTTTCTTTTGTGCTTCCGTGAGTGAAAAGGGAAGATGATCCTTGTAAAAGGTAGTTAATAAGGCAGCAGAAGAAAATATTTGGCCTGGAAAAGCCGTTTTGCGAACTAAATTTTGCTTGATTAATCGTAGCTGATTGTAAAATAATTCTTCAAATTTCAACCGCCTTCTTGCTTGGTGTAGCCAATTTTCCGACTGCGGTAGGTGAATGTGGTAGAGCGCTTCCTGCTTAGAAATTAATTTAAATTGCTGGATGATCTCTTGAGGCAATGTTTCTCTTATATAGGGAAACGAAACTTCTAACAAGCTTTTTTGTAAGGAAGCAATCAATTTACTGTCGACGTATTTCTTACGTAATTTTTCAGTCAGAGGATAAATGGGCTGAAAAAATTTCTCTGAAATCTGTGGCCCTTTGTAGACTTCCATCTCAGGATGGGTCATTTGAATTTGGCCATTAAAAACCCCGGGCTTGCCGTAAAATAAAAAATCTACCCCACTAATTAATGATTTTTCAATCCATTTTACTCCTTGGAACCAAACTAATTCGATGCACCCCGTTTCATCACAACATTCTGCCACGAGTCTTTCTCTGCGCCCAACGCCTATTTTTTCTTTGTATTTGATGCGTCCAATAAATTGGACATTTTCCATTTGATCATTTATTTCAGCGATAGGCGTCAGTAAAGTTCTATCTTCATATCTGAATGGAAAATATTGGATTAAGTCCCCAAAAGTAAATAGCCCTAATTCCGATTGCAGTAGAGATAAGCGAGCGGGAGTCATCCCTCGCAAAGTCGCTAAATCTGAATCAAAAAAATGGGATGTGGACATTGATCAAAAATTTTGTGAATTTAGGTATATTTACAAAACCTTTACATGGATTTTTTTAAAAGCTTTATGGAGCGCGTATATTTTTCTACTTTCAAACAAAAATTACAAAATCTGAAAACGATTCTTTCAATCCTCCTTTTTATTCAAGTAACTGCATTGGGCCAAACGCCTGATTGTGCATCGAAGGTTTGGGTGGCTACAGACAAAAAAATAATCATGTTTGCCCCTGAACCGGGTGAAAACCCTACTCCTATATTAATGCCTGTAAATGGGGCTAAAACGCCGGGTATAAAATGGTCATGGACACCTAAATTAGCCTTGTCTGATCCATTAATTCTTAATCCATATTTTGATGTTAAGGGATTAGGTGATTTAGGAGGGAGTGCATTTAAGACGACTTATTTCATTAATGGTTACCTACCTGGCGCAACGACTGCAGCAGATTGTCGGAATTATGCTACGATTGATATCATCGTTTTAGCAAGATTAAAGCCATATGACGCCATATCCCCTAATAATGACGATTTAAATGATTACTGGACCATCGATAATATTTCATCCTATCCATACGCAGAGATTTACGTGATGGATCGCTGGGGCTTGAAAGTATTTGAAAGCAATGGCACGATGTATGAAGAAAAACCCTTTAGGGGAAAATATAATGGCAAAGATTTGCCTACGGGCACATATATGTACGTAATTCGACCTAATTTGGAAGACTACCCAGATGCCTACCCAGATGTCGTGGGGAATTTGACCATAGTGAGATAATGAAGGGATATTTAGACCAAAACATACAGTCGGAAGGATTCGTAGTGAGCCAATTTGAGGATTTACTCAATTGGGCTCGGGCAAGTTCTTTATGGCCAATGAGCTTTGGCTTGGCTTGTTGTGCCATTGAAATGATGCAAACCTTTGCATCTGGGTATGATTTGGATCGCTTTGGGGTATTTCCAAGGCCTTCCCCTAGGCAATCCGATGTGATGATTGTGGCCGGAACGGTTACTTTTAAGATGGCAGATCGAATTAGAAGACTCTATGAACAAATGCCAGAACCCCGCTATGTGATATCGATGGGGTCGTGTGCCAACTGTGGAGGTCCGTATTGGGAACACGGTTATCATGTAGTCAAAGGGGTAGACCGAGTAATTCCCGTGGATGTGTATGTACCAGGTTGTCCGCCTAGGCCCGAAGCTTTGTTAGGTGGGATTTTGAAATTACAAGAAAAAATCAATCAAGAAACGCGTGTTGTGCCCCAAATTATTTTGGACGCCATCGCTCAAAAAGCCTAAGGATGGATGCGCTAGAAATTAAAAATCTGATTGAAAGTGAATTGAACATCTCGGTTGAATGGGATGAAAAATCGGGTCGCATCACGGTTCAGCCAACTCAACTAGTTTCCGTTTGTGATTTTTTATGGCGTAATCCAGCAACTTATTTTGATTCACTCTCTTGCCTTACTGCGATAGATAATGGTCCTGAAAGCGGAACGCTTGAAATTATTTATACCCTTTACTCAATTCCCAATCACCTTACTTTTCACATTCGATTGGAAGTTCCTAGGTTGCAGGCGGATGGTAAATTACCTGTTGTGCCTAGTTTGAATGGGATTTGGAAAACGGCCAACTGGCACGAGCGAGAAGCGTATGATCTTGTGGGGGTTGTGTTTGAGGGTCATCCCGAAATGACTCGCATTTTGTTGCCTGCCGACTGGGTCGGTCATCCACTACGCAAAGACTATGTGGAACAAGAAAAATACCATGGAATTCAAGTGAAATTTTAGCCCATGAAAATTGCCGGCTTTACCTTCATTCGGAATGCGATCAAAAACGATTATTCGATCGTGGAAGCCATCACATCAATCTTACCTATTTGTGACGAGTTTGTCGTGGCCGTAGGACAATCAGAGGACAATACCTTGAGCCTAATTCAAGGAATCAAATCAGATAAAATCAGGATTATTGAGACAATTTGGGATGATACGAAACGTGAAGGGGGGCGAGTTTTTGCTTTAGAGACGGATAAGGCATATCAGGCTATTTCACCAGATACTGACTGGGCATTTTATATTCAAGGGGACGAATGTGTACACGAGGATGACCTGGAGAGTATTTTAAAGGCCATAAACGAACATCAGGAAAATCCTGAGGTGGAGGGTTTATTGTTTAAATATAGGCACTTTTACGGGTCCTTTGATTACATCGCGACTTCTAGGAGGTGGTATAGAAAGGAGATTCGGCTTGTACGATTTAACCCCCTTGTTCATTCCTATAAAGATGCGCAAGGCTTTCGTAAAGAAGGGAAAAAACTGAAAGTGAAAGAAATTTCTGCTCATATTTTTCATTATGGTTGGGTGAAACCTCCAACGGGTTTGAATCAAAAAGTGAGGAATTTTACACAGTTTTACCATGATGATGCTTGGCTTGCGAAAAACGTGCCAGCGGATTATGAATTTGATTTTGGAAATGCGGAAAGGCTAACTAGGTTTACAGGTACGCATCCCAACGTTTCTCAATCTCGTATCAAGGCACAAAATTGGGAATTTGATTTTGATCCAGCCGTACTTCGGTCTAAGATGAGTTTGCGTCGAAAAGTATTGCAAAAAATAGCCGATTGGACGGGTTGGCGAATCGGGGAGTATAAAAACTATCAGCGTATTTAATGGAAGAAATTCAATATTTTCCCGCAAAAAGGAAGTTGGCATCGCCCTACTTTTCCATTTTAATTCCGAGCTGGAATAATCTACCATACCTTACTTTGTGTGTTAATAGTATTCGCCTGCATTCCGTGGTACCCTTTGAATTAGTCGTTCATTTGAATGAATCGAATGACGGATCAAAAGAGTGGGTGGAGGCTCAAGAAGATATTGCATTTTCGTATAGTCAAAAAAATGTGGGAGTTTGTCACGCGATGAATGCTATGAGGGATTTGGCTTCGGCGGATTACCTGTTGTATCTGAACGATGATATGTATGTGTTGCCAGGTTGGGATGTAGCATTGAAAAATGAGATCGATTCTTGTGGTACCCAAAAATTCTTTTTCTCATCTACGATGATCGAGCCGCGGGCGCAAAGTAACTGTTCCATTGAAGCGAATTTTGGCAACAGTATTGAAAATTTCCAGGAAGAGAAATTAATTCATTCGTATCGCCAATTTGAATTTCATGACTGGCAGGGAAGTACGTGGCCACCTAATGTTGTACATAAAGATCTATGGGATTTGGTTGGCGGCTATTCTGTCGAGTTTTCTCCAGGTATGTACTCTGATCCAGATTTTTCAATGAAGTTGTGGAATCAGGGAGTGCGTCTATTTAAGGGCTTAGGAAAAAGTCGGGTATATCATTTTGGATCTATTTCGGTCAAGCGAGTGAAGCAAAACAAAGGATATTATCAATTTATTCGGCATTGGGGAATGACTTCGTCTACGTTGTCGAAATATTTTTTACGTCGGGGCGATACATTCGATGGCCCTTTATCGCAACGTCCGATTCCCAGCATGGTGCAATTAAAGAATCTTTATTACCGCTTGAGTCTCCCTTTTAGAAAATAGTTTTTAGAAAATAGAAATCAATAGTTTGAAGCTGTAGAGAAAACTGCCTGCTGAAGATTTTCCTTTGTAAGTTAACATTGCTCGATGGTGTTTTGCGACGGTGAAGAATCTGCTCGCACGCGCCTTAAGACTTTTAGAGTTAAAATTCTGGGCTAATCTTATCAGTATTTCGCGCTCTGAACCTGAAGGACAGCGCGCCGCGATCAACTCCATTCTTTTAACGATTCGCGCATTGCGTTCTTTTCGTGTGGTATAATTTTTCTTCCCTTTGCTTAAATCTGCCCCAATCGTATTTGTACTATGTTGGCGGTAATTCACTAAGGTTTGTGGGTAATACTTAACTCCATTAAGCGATGCAGCAGCAAATCCGAGGATATAATCGTGTCCTACAAAATCAGTGAAAGGCAAAGCTAAGTCTATAATTTCTCGTTTAAATAACATCGCATGCCCCATTGCTTTGGTACCAAATACATAGTTCAAAGCGCTTGGGTAATCACATAAATGATTGCGATCTGAGTACTTCCCTGTGACTTCACCTGCAGCATTTGATAAGGCAGAATTGGCATAAATTAGTGAAAAAGAGTCGATAGCTTCAGCTAACAAACTGATTTTTCCTGGTACCCAAACGTCATCCTGATCAGATAGAGCAATCATTTCGCCTTTTGCAGCGCGAATTCCTATTTCGAAAGTGGCGATTAGGCCTTGGTTAACTGAGTTTTCAATGAGGTGGATGCGCGAGTCCTTCGCGGCATAGGCTTGTAAAATTGCAAATGTAGAATCGGAAGACGCGTCGTCCACAAAGATAAATTCTAAAGATGCATAGCTTTGAGCGAGCAAACTATCCACCTGTTCGCGGAGGTATTTTTCCCCGTTATAGGTGGCCATCACGATGGAAATTAAGGTCGACATTCGGATTAGTTTCTGAAAATTGTCGTAATTTGACCAATATTTTGATATAAAGTCGCATTGAAAACATATTTTCGTTTATTATCCTACGCAGTTTCTATCCGTAAATATGTATTTCCATATTTTGGATTTTCTTTATTAGGCAGCTTATTTGGGATTCTAAATTTTACTTTATTGATTCCGTTGCTGAATGTTTTATTCAATCAATCAGCCCCCGAGAATATTCAGATCTACCGCCTTTTACCTACTTTTTCGTTTAGCCCTTCCTATTTTTCTTTTCTATTTAATCACTATTTCTATGGTGCATTGGAGAATTTTGGTCGAATTGGTGCGCTGAAATATGCGTGTGGGGCGATTATGATCTCTGTTATTTTGGCTAATATTTTCAGGTATTTTTCACAAAGAGTTTTAAAAACAGTCGAAGCGGATACGATTGCATCTCTGCGGCAAGCCGTTTTTCAAAGAGCAATTCGCTTGGACTTGAGTTATTTTACGGAGCAGAAAAAAGGAAATCTAATGTCACGGTTGACCACTGATGTGCAAGAAGTGGAGAATAGTATCGGTCGCGCCTTTACTGCCACCTTCAAAGAAATTTTTACGTTAATCCTATTTTTTGTTTTTCTGGCTAGCATGTCGGTGAAGTTGACCTTGTTTTCCTTACTTATTTTACCACTTTCAGGGGGTGTTATCGCAACGATTACCCGCCGTTTACGTAGAGCTGCAGGGGAAGTTCAGCAGCATTTGAGTGGTTTGATCAGTTTATTGGATGAAATTTTTGGTGCTATGCGAGTGGTCAAGGCATTTAGGGCTGAAAAAATGATGGATGATCGATTTGGAGAGGGGAATCAAAAATATAGGCATTCGTTATTAAAAATGGTATTCCGACAAGAACTTACTTCCCCTGTTTCTGAGACATTGGGTGTTTTAGTCGTCACAGGGATATTGTTATATGGAGGAAGTTTGGTTATTTCTGGGGAGGGAGAATTAACAGCTTCAACTTTCATCGCCTTTATTGCCACATTTTCACAAGTCATGCGACCTGCAAAAGCGATTGCAGATGCATTTTCAGGGATACAAAGGGGGATAGCCTCAGCGGATCGAATTATTGAAATTCTAGATACTGAATCTGAAATTAAGGTGATTGAGCCCATCGTTTCTTTAAAGGAATTTACAAATAAAATTTCGTTCAAACAGGTTGATTTTGAATACACCCAGGGTAGAAAAATTCTACATGAGATTAGTTTTGAAATTCCTAAAGGCCAAACGATCGCTCTTGTTGGCGCTTCCGGAGGAGGTAAGTCCACTTTGGCCGACCTGCTACCGAGGTTTTATGATCCAACGTTAGGCCAAGTAGAGATCGATGGGCATGATATCAAACATATTCCCTTAGATGATTTAAGAGGTTTAATGGGAATCGTAACTCAAGAATCTGTCTTGTTCAATGATACTATTTTTAATAACATTGCATTCGGCACAGAGGCGACCTTAAGCGAAGTAGAAGCTGCTGCCAAAATTGCCAATGCCCACGAATTTATTTCGGAGAGCGCTGATGGATATCAAACCATTATTGGTGACCGTGGGTCTAAATTATCAGGAGGCCAGCGCCAGCGCATTTCCATCGCTCGGGCCGTTTTGAAAAATCCACCCATTTTGATTTTAGACGAAGCGACAAGCGCTTTAGATAATGAATCAGAAAAATTAGTTCAGGCTGCACTTGGAAATTTGATGAAAAATCGGACCGTGCTTGTCATTGCCCACCGATTGAGTACGATCCAACATGCAGATCAAATTCTTGTCATAGAACAGGGAAGTATTGTAGAAAAGGGAACGCACCTTGAGTTAATGTCTATTGAAAAGGGAGTATATGCTAAATTAAGCCAATTATCGTAAGCCCTTTTTTGTGAATTTTATTAGCTATTCAGATTTTTTAAGGGTAATTTTGCACAAATTATCAGTAATAAGTTCAAATCAATTTATGTCAGTATCCTTATTAGCGAAACGCATTCAAGCATTAGAAGAGTCATCCACATTAGGGATGACAAAAAAAGCCCGAGAACTTGCTTCTCAGGGTCATCAAGTAATCAGTTTATCGGTCGGCGAGCCAGATTTTAAAACTCCGGCTCACATTTGTGATGCGGCAAAAAAAGCTATCGACGATGGATTTCACGGATATTCTCCCGTGGCAGGTTATCCTGATTTACGCATGGCAATTGCCAATAAATTAAAGCGTGATAATAATTTAGAGTGGGGTTCAGAAAATATTGTGGTATCGACTGGCGCGAAACATTCGTTGGCCAACGCCATCGCAGCATTAATTAATCCGGGAGATGAGGTCATTATTTTCTCGCCATATTGGGTTTCTTATTCAGAGATGGTCAAATTGGCTGAGGGAAAATCGGTGGTTGTGCAAGGTGCTTTTGATAACAATTTTAAAGTTACGGCAGAGCAATTTGAGGCGGCTATTACCCCTAAAACTAAAATGGTGATGTTTGCTTCACCCAATAACCCAACAGGGTCTGTTTATACGGAATCAGAATTAAGGGATATTGCCAATGTGGTGGCTCGTCATGAAAACATTTTTGTTTTAGCGGATGAGATTTATGAGTACATCAACTTCACTCAGGGAGGTCATTTTTCAATCGGATCAATTCCAGAAATAAAAGAACGTGTTATTACGGTAAATGGAGTAGCGAAAGGTCATGCGATGACAGGTTGGAGAATTGGATTCATTGCCGCTGCCAAATGGATTGCAGATGGTATCGAAAAATTACAAGGTCAGGTGACTTCAGGAACAAACTCTATTGCACAAAAGGCAGCTGTTGCCGCATTTAATGGAACTTTGGACCATGCTTATGCGATGAAGGAGGCTTATGACCGCCGTAGAAAATTAGTGGTTGGGAAATTAAGAGAAATACCTGGTTTTAAAGTCAATATGCCTGATGGAGCATTTTATGCCTTCCCAGATATTTCCTATTATTTTGGTAAATCGGATGGTAAAACAACGATCAAGGATTCGGATGATTTTTGTACCTGGTTATTGATGGATACTTTTGTAGCCACAGTCGCTGGCTCTGGTTTTGGAGCTCCTGATTGCATGCGTATTTCAACTGCCGCCGCCGATGAGCAATTGGAAGAAGCTTGTGAGCGAATTAAAGTAGCAGTAGCTAAATTAAAATAGAATCTTTTAATTCAATAATTAAGAAAGTCAGAGCAAAATCTCTGACTTTCTTTTTTTATATTTATGCGCATGGAAATAATTTCAGTCTTCATTTTTGCTCTAGGATATCTCGCTATTGCGTTTGAACATCCATTGAAAATCAACAAAACGGCAAGTGCATTATTAACAGGCGTGCTTGTTTGGGTAGTATTTGCTTTGGTTAAGGGGGAGGGAGAATTGGGCCAACTATCTCATCATTTGGGGAGTACTTCTGAGATCTTATTTTTTCTTTTAGGCGCGATGACTTTGGTGGAGTTAATCGATGCGCATCAGGGTTTCAGATTTGTGAACCAATTAATACAAACAAAAAATTCAGCTAAGCTTTTGTGGATCGTGGGGATTGTCACGTTTTTCATTTCAGCGGCTTTAGATAATTTAACCACGGCCATCGTCATGGTTACGCTTTTACGTAAATTAATTTCAGATTCTCAAACAAGGAAATATTTTGTCGGAGTGGTGGTTATCGCGGCAAATGCAGGGGGTGCTTGGTCTCCGATTGGCGATGTCACAACGACCATGCTTTGGATAGGGGGTCAAATATCAGCCCTAGGAATCATTAAAGTTTTATTTTTACCGGCATTAATTTCTTTATTAGTTCCATTGGCTGTAGGATCTTATTGGGTTCGAAACGAAAAATTAGGTATTCCTCACCCACTTCCAGCCTTAAATAAAGAGGAAGAAAAAGAGGGGAAAATTATGCTTTTTGCCGGGGTTGCTAGTCTACTTGGGGTTCCAATATTTAAGTCGATTACGCACCTTCCTCCTTACATGGGAATTTTATTAGGCTTAGGAATTGTATGGATCATATCTGAAATATTGCATTCAGATAAGGATGAAGCTGCCAAAAAACCCTATACAGTTGGTTTTGCCTTAAGTAAAGTAGATACTTCTAGCGTACTTTTTTTCTTGGGTATTTTGTTGGCCATAGGCGCTTTAGAATCCTTTGGATATTTGGAGTCATTAGCTGTTTTCCTAGAAAATACCTTAGGGAATCAATACTTAATTGTGACAATCATTGGAATAGCTTCTTCAGTAGTAGATAATGTTCCCCTCGTAGCAGCGACCATGGGGATGTATAATTTGACTGATTTCCCATTGGATCATACCATGTGGGAATATTTGGCTTTTTGTGCGGGTACCGGTGGAAGTATCTTGATTATTGGCTCCGCAGCGGGTGTCGCCGTGATGGGGATGGAAAAAATCGAATTTATTTGGTATGCTAAAAAAATAGGGATTCTAGCCCTATTGGGATACTTTGCCGGCGCTGCTACCTATTTATTATTCGTTTAAAACGAATAATTTAATCGGGCTACATAATGATTTGGTGCAATTTGTGGCTCAAAATTCCAAGCTGATTTAGATTTATTTAGCTTTGATTTTATTTTAGGATAAAGATAGGAAGCAATTTCTGCAGATGCGATACCTATACCAGCACCCATCAAAACATCACTTGCCCAATGTTTATTATTAGCCATTCTTAAAATAGCGGTTGTTCCAGCTAAGGTGTATCCACCTGCAGCGATCCATGGATAATTTTCGCCATACTCTTTAGCGAGTAATGTGGCACCAAAAAATGCTGTGGCAGCGTGACCTGAGGGGAATGAATGCTCGGTTCCATTTGGCCGAGTTTCATCGATTGCATACTTTAAGCCTTGCGTCGTGGCTACATAAATGACAGTACCTAAGATGAATATTCTTCCGCGGTCTTGCCTTGAGTTTTTTGCCTCTAAACCGCTTAAGCTAAGGCCTACATTTAGAACCGCTGGTGTGTATTGCAATATATCGTCTATTTTAGTAGAGAAGTTTGAAAAATTGTTGTTGTAAATAGTGCGTTGTGCATCTTTAGATGAAGCATTATAAAGCAAAAGGCTTGTAACTCCAAAGGCTACAGGAGCCTTCCAACGAAATTTTTTAGCGGGTTTTTGCGCTATATTTTTAAAAGGGAAAGCAAGGCAAAAGATAAGAATGATTGATTTAATTTTCATTATTTTTCGATTAAGAGGGCTTGTATGGTTTTGTCAAATTCCTGTATCCAGTCGGCATAGTAGACTCCCGTACCCGGTCCTGAAAAACCCGTATGAATTTCACGCACTTTGCCTTGTTTGTCAATAATGATTGTCGTAGGGTATCCGTTGATTTTATGCAACATGGGCAATACTTTTTCTATGGTCGAATCATCGGGTTTTCCTGCCAATACAATGGGATAAGGAATCCCAATTTTAGCGATGAAGTTTTTGATTTTAGGCCCGGAAATTTTCATGTCGTCCGAATACTCGAAAGATAGTCCGATTGCTTCAAGACCTTTAGACTTATTTTTTTTATAATAGGGAGCTAGAAATCTAGATTCGTCGATGCAATTCGGACACCATGACCCCATTAATTCTATGACAACGACCTTGCCCTTAAATCGTGCATCTTGTAAGCTAATTGTATTTCCATCAGGATCGGGCAGTGAGAAATGAATCCGGTCAAAACCTGGTTTTAAATAAGTTAATTTCTTTAAATCGGGTAAGCTAGCTTTGGGATCTAGTTGGGCTTTCAAATTTCTTTTCCCTGCTAATCCTGTATAGAAATTTCCGGCAAACTCTTTTCCTTTCACTTTAACACGGATTTGCATACAATAGCTTCCGTCAAAATAACTCATGAACAAACTATCGCCACTCACATTTCCTTGTAAAAACCGATAGTCGCCACTCGGCTTCAGAAAGGTGCCTGTGACGGAATTACCTACTTGCTTGAACATACCTATTCCAGGACTGTGGATATTTTCGTCGTTCCAAAAATCAGCCTTCCAATTTCCTGTCACATTTATTTTTGAGGGTTTTAGGTTCTTGTAACGTTCAGTAGAACCTGCGGTTGCATCTAGTGGAATACGAAAAATAGCTTTGCCATTTCTTTTCATGATCCAATACCCATTCATTTTTTTTGAACTAGATAAAAAGGCAACGATCTCAGAATCATACAGATCAAAAGGAATCACGAGTGAATCCCCTCTAAAAAAGGATTCTCCTAAAGAGAATTTTTCAGATCCATTTTGAATTTTAATGTTGAATTTATCTTGGTGTTTGCTGGGGTTAACGATGAAGTTAAAAGGAAGATTTCCGCTAAAATGCTTCATTTCCACTCGCCATGGACCCATTTGTGGGGCCGTGTTTTTTTGACTTAGTGAGTCGAATAAGGTAACTATTAAAATTAGTGTAAGAAAAAATTTAGGCATCATATACGATTTTTCTGAGTCAAAGATAGAGTAATCCTTTCTGTCATAAAAAATATATAGTGAATTTATAAAAATTGAGAATGCCATTGGATATTTTGTAAATTTGAACTTATGTCTACAAATACCTATCACACCTCTGTTTTATTGAATGAATGCATCGAGGGCCTTGCCATTAACCCTCAAGGGGTTTATGTTGACGTGACTTTTGGTGGTGGGGGACATAGCAAAGAAATTTTAAAGCATTTAGGACCTGAAGGTAGGCTGATTGCTTTTGATCAGGATCCTGATGCTTGGAAAGAAGCTGAGAAAATTGATGATACTCGGCTAACCTTAATTACCGCAAATTTCAGGCATTTAGATAAATATTTACGTTTAGAGGGAATCAAAAAAGTAGATGGAATTTTAGCTGATTTTGGCGTTTCCTCTTACCAATTGGATGCTCCCGAGCGCGGATTTTCGACTCGCTTTGAAGGACCTCTAGATATGCGAATGGGACCTTCTGCCTCATTAGATGCTAAATCAGTTTTGAATACCTATTCTGCTGAGCAATTACAGAAAATTCTAGGGATGTATGGGGAGGTAAAAAATGCGAAAACATTAGCCCTCGCAATCATTCAAGCGAGGACACAAAAACCCTTGGAAACGACTTCGGAATTTAAAGAAATTCTTTTTAAATTAGCTCCAAGGTCAAGGGAATTCAAGTATTTCGCTCAAGTTTTTCAGGCGATTAGAATTGAAGTAAATCAAGAACTAGCTGTTATTGAAGAGTTTTTAACCCAAGTGCCTAATGTACTCAATGAAAACGGAAGATTAGTGGTTATTTCTTTTCATTCATTAGAGGACCGATTAGTAAAGAATTATATTAAGACGGGGGATTGCTTGGGGAAAGAGGATAAAGATTTGTTTGGTGTTGTTCATAAACCCTTACACTCAGTCACTCGGAAACCAATAACAGCTTCTGAAATCGAGTTAAAAGAAAATCCTAGATCAAGAAGTGCGAAATTGCGCATTGCTTTAAAATTATAAAATGGCTACCTCAGTACCCAAAAACGAATCGTCTCCTAAAAAACCGAATTTAAAGGAAGATCCTTTTGAAATGTTATTCGATATTGACCATTTAACAGGGGGTGAGTTGCCTGTGGAATGGATCAAAAAAATTGTTTTCATCGCGTTCCTCATTTTAATTTATATTTATTACTCGATGTTGGCCGATGGTAAAATCCACCAAATTGTCAAAAATAAGGCAGAATTAGAGGAATTGAGAGCTGATTATACTACCCAAAAGGCTGAGTTTATGAAAAAGGGGAAGCAAAGTTATTTAGCGGAGGCGATGAAAAAATATAAGCTTGAGGTGAGTTTAACGCCACCCTATAAAATTGTAGAAGAAGGAAAAAAGGAGTAACATTTCGTTTAATATGGCAGCTGATAAGCGTTTAAATATTCGTGCAATTATTACCAGGAGATTTTATATTTTCTTTATGGTGGTATTGCTCATGTTTTTAGTTTTGATTTTCAATTTATACCGATTAGTCTTTCTTCAAGGGGAAGAGTTGAGATCAGAGGCGGCAGCTACCTATATCAAGGAAAGAAGCGTAGAGGCAAGTAGGGGTAACATTTATTCAGATGATGGAAGTTTGTTAGCGACTTCTTTGCCCAAATATCGGTTAGGAATGGACCCATCTGTTTTTAATTTTTCACCTGCATCTGAAAAACTATTTGCCACACATATTCATGCACTTTGTGACCAGTTGGCCCTCTTATTTAAAGATAGGTCCTCAGATGAATATTATAACAAAATTTTACTGGCTAAAAATAGCAACAAAACGTATATCTTATTAAACAATCGTTTACTAGACTTTCAAGAAAGAAAGGCTGTTTTGAATTTTCCATTGTTTAAGGAAAGTAAAAAAAATACGACTAAGACGGGTGTTGTTTTTGATAAAGTAAATGTACGATATGCCCCTTTTGGCCAAATGGCTTATCGGACGATTGGGTACTTGAAAGATAAATTGGCGGTAGGGCTTGAAGGTGCTTTCGATAAGGATTTAAGGGGGCTTCCTGGAAAAGGATTGTTTCAGAAGATGGATAAAAACACCTGGCGCCCTATGGAAAATGGAACGGAATTAATCCCCACGCCTGGTTATGATTTACAAACCACGATAGACGTAGACATCCAAGATATCGTAGAATTGGCATTGATGAAGGCCTTAGCCACCTTTAAAGGAAACTATGCCACTGCTATTGTCATGGAAACTGCTACGGGTGAAATAAAAGCCATTTCTAATTTGACTAAGGAGGCAAGTTCGCCCACGGGTTATTCCGAGTTCGCTAATTATGCCATTGATGTTTCCGAAAACGATCCAGGATCTGTGTTTAAGTTGCCTTCCATGATGGCGATGTTAGAGGAATCTAATATGCCTTTGACCGATATGGTCACGACAGGGGGCAAGTATACGGTTTTCAATAAGACGATGACGGATTCACATGACTATGGAACAATTAATGTTCAAGGGGTTATTGAGCATTCTTCTAATATTGGCACAATTAAATTAATGCAAAGAGTTTTTGGTTCCAAACAAGGTAAATTTTATGATTACTTAAAAAAGTTTCATTTGATTGACCCGCTTAATTTCCAGATTACCCCACGTTATAAAACACCTAAATTCCCCGTTCCTGCTAAATGGGATGCTTTGCAATATATGTGGTCTTCAGTGGGTTATTCTTCAAATACTTCTCCTATGCATATGTTGTCGTTTTACAATGCGATTGCCAACAACGGATATTGGATTCAGCCGATTATTGTTAAAAATGCGACAGTGGGCAATAAAGTAGTGAAGGATTACACCGAAACTCAAAAGAAGGATAAGGAGCCTTTGTGTTCACCGGAGACATTAAAGAAAATTAAAATTATGTTAGAAGGGGTGGTGGAACGTGGAACAGGAAATAATTTGAAAGGTACTCCTTACGGAATTGCAGGGAAAACGGGTACGGCTCAGCGATTAGTCAATGGGCATTATGTCAAAGGAACTTATTATGTGTCTTTCATTGGATATTTTCCGGTGGCAAAGCCTAAATATACGGTTTTGGTTGCCATGGATAAGCCCGAAGGAGGTTCCGAAGGTACCTACGCACGCCAAGTAACCGCTCCGGTATTCTTGGATATCTCAAATCACATTTACTCCCGTGATATGAAATTGCAAAGAACCTTATCTGGAACTTTACCAGACTCGTTAAATAATGCCCAACTTTCTCATACGATTCATCCAATGGATCAAAAAATTCTTTTTTCTAATTTTAATTTACCCAAAGTTGAGGAAGATGGACGCTGGGTATTATTTAGCCAGGTTAAAAAACAAGTACAAAATTCAGCCATTTCTTTTCCTGCTAAAACGGTCCCAAATGTTGTTGGGATGAACTTGCGAGATGCTTTATTTGCTTTGGAAAATAGGGGATTAAAAGTAAGAGCCAATGGGATGGGAGCCGTTGTATCTCAGTCGATTGCCCCAGGAACACCCAGCAGAAAAAATCTATTATTGAATATCCAATTAAAGTAAAATGGGTTCATTATTTTCGTTGATTAAGGAGCTTAGCATTTTATCTAAAATAGGTAAGGATCAAGAAATAGATGCTTTATGTTTTGATTCAAGACAAGCAAAAACAGGTTCTTTATTTTTTGCCATTCCAGGTACGCAAGTAGATGGACATCAGTTTTTGTCCCAGGTCTACGCACAGGGTTGTAAGGCTTGGTTGGTACAAGAAATTCCTGCAGATGTGCCTGAGGACGTGACATGTATCCAAGTAGCTGACTCTAATGCTGCATTAGCGGAAGTTTCCTGCGCATTTTACGACCACCCTTCTTCTAAATTAAATTTAATCGGGATTACGGGTACCAATGGAAAAACCACTAGCGTAACACTCTTATTTGAATTATTTAAAAAGTTAGGTCATCGTTGTGGCTTGATTTCTACAGTTCAGAATATGATTCAAGATCGGGTGATTCCGGCTACTCACACCACACCGGATGCCTTAAACTTAAATAAATTGTTAGCAGAAATGCTATCTAATGGATGCTCCTATGTTTTTATGGAAGTGAGTTCACATTCGGTGGTCCAAAAAAGAATCCATGGTTTACAATTTAAAGGGGCTATTTTTTCCAATATCACCCGTGATCATTTGGATTTTCACGAAACTTTTGACGAATACATTAAAGCAAAAAAAGGATTCTTTGATGCTTTACCGGATACAGCTTTTGCTTTGACGAATCAAGATGATAAGCGAGGCCAAATTATGCTTCAGAATACAAAGGCAAAAAAATACAGCTATGGGATTTTGAATTCATCTGATTTTAAGGCGAAAATAATTAGCAATGGAGTGGGTGGATTGCAAGTAGAGTTCGACGGTCAGGCGATTCATGCCCAATTGATCGGCACATTTAATGCCTATAATTTATTAGCTATTTACTCAACAGCCATTTTATTGGGCGAGGATAAGGAAGAGGTTTTAGTGCAAATGTCTGCTTTGAAAACTGCTGCTGGAAGGTTTGACCAATTAGCGGGACCCAATCATAAAATGGGTATCGTCGATTATGCACACACTCCTGATGCTTTAGAGAATGTACTTAAAACCATACAAGCCATTCGAAATAAATCACAAAAAATTATTACCGTGGTCGGTTGTGGTGGAAATCGGGATGCAGGGAAACGACCCATTATGGCAGAACTAGCGGCTCATTACAGTGACGCGGTTATTTTGACATCAGATAACCCTAGGTTTGAAGATCCGGAAGATATTTTAGACCAAATGGAATCAGGAGTTCCCAAAGAAATGGCCTTTAAAGTCACTCGAATAAGTGATCGGAAAATGGCTATTATGACTGCCGTCAAAGAAATTGCCAAAGCAGGGGATGTTATTTTGGTCGCTGGAAAAGGCCATGAAACCTATCAAGATATCCAAGGGGTGAAGCACGATTTTGACGATAAATTAGTGTTGGCCCTCGCGTTTGAGAGCTAATTTGTACAAGCAATCAAAATTTTGCAACTTTGTTTTTAGTTTTTTTCAACCTAAAATTAGCTAAGGAATGTTTTATTACCTTTTTGAATACTTAGACAAAACACTAAACGTTCCTGGAGCTGGGGTATTTCAATACATTACTTTTCGGGCCTTTGCCGCCACCATTACATCCCTTGGAATCGCTGCGATTTGGGGTAAATCGGTCATCTACCGATTGCAAAGATTGCAAATCGGAGAGGAAATTCGCGACCTTGGTTTGGAAGGCCAGATGCAGAAAAAAGGTACCCCGACGATGGGTGGTTTCATCATTTTACTTTCGCTAATTATTCCCACGGTTTTATTTGCCAAAATAACCAATGTCTATATTGTCTTATTATTGCTTTCGGCCGTTTGGTTAGGGGCAGTAGGTTTTTTAGATGATTATATTAAAGTTTTCAAAAAGAATAAAGAAGGTCTTTCAGGTAAATTTAAGATTGTGGGTCAGATAGGTTTAGGGTTAATTGTGGGCCTAACTATGTATTATAATGAGCACATTAAAGTAAGGGTATTTTCGAAATTAACGATGCTGGCGGATGGGACACAAGTTCAGTCTTATACTGATTCTAAATCTCTAATGACGACGGTTCCATTTTTGAAAAATAATCAGTTTGATTATAATATGTTATTGCCAAGTTTTATTCCTGACCATTATGTGTGGGTAGTTTATGTCTTGGTTGTAATTTTTATCATTACAGCGGTTTCAAATGGGGCTAACATTACTGATGGATTGGATGGATTAGCCGCTGGGACTTCCGTTATTATAGGACTTACCTTAGCGATATTAGCTTATGTGTCTGGAAACAAGGTCTTTTCTCAATATTTAAATGTGATGTTTATTCCCAATTCAGGGGAATTAGCTATTTTTTGCGCGGCTTTTGTCGGCGCTTGCATTGGATTTTTATGGTATAATACGTATCCAGCTCAGGTATTTATGGGCGATACTGGTAGTTTGATGTTGGGCGGTGTCATTGCGACATTGGCTATCGTAATTCGGAAGGAAATGTTGATTCCAGTGCTTTGCGGAATATTCCTTATTGAAAACTTATCCGTCATCATTCAGGTGGGCTATTTTAAATATACCAAACGGAAATATGGAGAAGGTAGGCGGGTTTTTCTCATGTCGCCATTGCACCATCATTTTCAAAAGAAAAATTACCATGAGTCTAAAATTGTTATCCGATTCTTGATTGTTGGAATTATTTTAGCAGTAGTATCATTAGTAACATTAAAATTGCGTTAATCACGTATTCTATTTTGGATCAAATTCGCCTTTTTCCCACTGAACATTCTTTTCAAGAGATCATTCCCCTTCCTGCGTCAAAATCAGAAAGTAACCGATCATTAATTCTGAATGCTTTAGCTGGGGGAGAGCTAAGTAAGCTGTCTAATTTAGCGGAGGCTCGGGATACACAAACCATGATTCGTTTGTTATCTCAAAAGGACGAAGTCGCTGATGTGTTGGATGCTGGAACTACCATGCGTTTTTTGACTGCTTACTATGCGGTAACGGGTCAAAAAAAGCGAATGACGGGTACGCCTCGTATGTGTGAGCGCCCCATCGGTATTTTAGTGGATGCCTTAAGGAACTTGGGTGTGGATATCCAATATGAAAACAAAGAAGGATATCCTCCATTGCTTTTGGGTGGATTTACTTATGCTGGAAATCGTTCCCTTTCCATGCGCGGGGATGTGAGTTCTCAATTTATTTCAGCGATATTGATGTTGGCTCCTTTATTGCCCGAAGGACTACATGTAAAAATAACAGGATCATTAGGCTCAAAACCCTACATCGAAATGACCTTAGCCCAAATGAAGCATTTTGGCATAGAGGCTAAGGTGGATTGGGAAAATGGCGAAATTGACATTGCACATCAGGCCTATAAATCAATTCCATTTGCGGTAGAATCTGATTGGTCGGGAGCAAGTTATTGGTATTCCATGGTGGCCATTTCTCCTTTTGAAGATACTTCATTGGAACTATTGGGGCTTAAAGAAAATTCGTTGCAAGGAGATTCCGAAATCAAGTCGATCATGGAGCTTTTGGGTGTAAAAAGTACATTTACAGGTCGCGGGTATCGATTAACCAAATGCCCCTCTGAGGAGTCGGCTGCCTGGGACTTTACTGATTGTCCAGATTTAGCCCAAACGATTTGTGTAGTCGCTGCGGCTAAGAACATCACGTTTACCCTGACCGGAATTGAGTCTTTAAAAGTTAAAGAAACGGATCGAGTATTAGCTTTACAGAATGAGTTGGCTAAATTAGGGAGCCAATTAGTGGAGCTTGAAAAAAATCATTTATATCAATTATCGGGTGATTTTTCGGGCCGAGATGTATGTCCTGAAATTGAAACCTACGATGATCACCGAATGGCGATGGCCTTTGCGCCTGTTGGGCTTTTGTGTGAATTAATTATTCATGAACCTGGAGTTGTTGCCAAATCATATCCTAGTTTCTGGGATCATTTAAATAAAATTTTGAAGTCGGCTTAATTTCTCCCAAGCTCATAAGTGCAAGCAATTTTGAAATTTCGATTACCTAAAAAATAAATACGATGAAAAGAATCCTTTTAATCTTGATCTTAAGTCCATTGTTGGCTTTTTCACAAAAGACCATCATTCACTGCGGAAAATTAATTGACGTGAAGTCATTACAAGTATTGACTAATATGTCCATCATTGTCGAAGGTAAAAAAGTTAGTGCGGTGGTATCAGGATTTCAGGCTGCTGCTAAGGGGGACCAAGTAATTAATTTGAAAAATAAAACGGTTATGCCGGGTTTGATTGATATGCACGTGCATTTAGAAAGTGAGACAAATCCAAGTGCATATTTAGACCGATTTACTAAAAATCCGGGAGACATCGCCTTTCAAGCATTAGTCAATGCAAAGAAGAATTTAATGGCTGGATTTACGACCGTTAGAGATTTAGGGGGTACCCATGTCGTGATTAGTTTACGCAATGCAATCAATAAGGGGTTGGTCGAAGGTCCTCGAATTTTTACCGCCGGCGTTACAATCGGTACCACGGGAGGTCATGCGGATGATACTAATGGAATTAATGAAACATTTAAAAAGGATTTGGGTCCTGAAGATGGAGTAGTGAATGGGGTCGATGATGCGGCTAAAGCTGTTCGTCAGCGTTATAAAGAAGGCTCTGATTTAATTAAAATTACGGCAACGGGTGGAGTTTTAAGTTATGCGAAAGATGGGATGGGAGCTCAGTTCACCGAAGAGGAAGTTCGGGCCATTGTAAAGACGGCTAAAGATTATGGTTTTAAAGTAGCGGCACATGCCCATGGAGCTGAGGGGATGAAAAGGGCTGTTTTGGGTGGGGTAAGTTCCATTGAACATGGAACGTTTATGACGGCTGAGGTGATGAATTTGATGAAAGAAAGGGGAACTTATTTTGTGCCTACGGTCATTGCCGGCCGATCCGTAGCGGATTCAGCTTTAATACCTAATTATTATCCAGAAATGGTTAAAAAGAAAGCCTTGGAAATCGGGCCTATAATTCAATCGACTTTTGGCAAAGCTTATAAAGCAGGGGTGAAAATAGCTTTTGGAACTGATGCAGGAGTCTTTGGCCATGGAAAAAATGCACGTGAATTTGAGTTGATGCATGAAGCCGGTATGCCTGTTTTAGAAGCGATTCAAAGTGCCACATTAAATGCCGCAGATTTATTAGGCCAATCTCAAAATTTGGGTTCGATTGAAGTAGGTAAATCAGCTGATATAATTGCCGTTGAAGGTAATCCTGTAGAAATAATTCAGTCGATGAGCAAAGTTAAGTTTGTCATGCGCGATGGAATTGTGATGAAAAACTTAAATTAATTCAGTGCGGGAATTCGATTTTTTAGGTATTCAAAAGAGCCTAAGAAAATGGCTGAAAATATGAATTGACTTGCAAGAGTGTTTTTCAGAAATGGTATTCCAGCTGCATAGCAAGTTAATAAGCCTTGAATGGATTTGGCATAAATGATATCGCTAGAAAGCCAAACTGCGAAATTTGACAATAGAAAAAATCCTATACCTGAAACTAAATTGGTACTGATAAAATTCAAAGCGGTGATTTTTTGCTGATTTAGCCTACTTCCTAATAAGGTGATAAGTGCAAAAATACCCATGTGAACTCCTTCAAATCCAAAAGAAAAGCTAGGGTAGTATTCAGTATACAAGAAATTATTTAAGAGTAAATTGGATAGCCAAACAGCTAAAATAGTCCAAGAAATGGCTTGAATTTTTTGATTAAAATAGATTCCTGCAAATAAGGCCATTGAGGCAATAGGTGAGAAATTAACCCAGTTGGTTCCTCCTAAAATAAATAATCTGCTGGCTACTGCTAAGGCTAAAAATCCGATAAGTACGAGAGTTCTTTTTGTCATTTAATGTTAACGTAAAAGTCAAATATATTTTTTAGGAGACTAAATAATTTCCAAAGGTAAAACAAAAGCAGTAATTTTACCCATTCTAATTCAAATTATGTCTGAAGCATTGCCAAAAATAGGTTTATTGGGAGGTGGCCAGCTAGGTCGCATGCTTTTACAAGCGGCGATTGATTTGGATTTTGAAATTTCATGTTTAGATCCTGACGCGGAGGCCCCATGTCGTTTGATGGCCAAGCATTTTGTCCAGGGTTCCTTTCAAGATTTTGATACGGTGTATTCGTTTGGCCAATCGCATGATGTGATTAGTATCGAAATTGAACATGTAAATGTGGATGCTTTGGAGCGCTTGGAAAATGAGGGGAAATTAGTGTATCCCCAACCGCATATTTTGAAAATGATTCAAGATAAGCGTTTGCAAAAGCAATTTTTTAAGGAGCACGGTTTTCCGACAGCCGATTTCGTCTTGATTGATTCTGCCAAAGAAATTCAAAATCACATTTCATTTTTACCTGCTTTTCATAAATTGGGTAAAGGAGGATATGATGGCCGCGGGGTACAGTTGATACAGAATGAGTCCGACATTTCTTTAGGTTTTAACGAACCAGGGCTTTTAGAAAAGGCGGTTCATTTTTCAAAAGAATTGGCGGTGATTGTCGCTCGAAATGCAAAGGGTGAAATCTCTGCGTTCCCTGCGGTGGAAATGGTGTTTCATCCGGTTCATAACCTCGTTGAATTTCTTGTTTCACCGGCCGATATTTCGAATGAAATTGAAACAAAGGCATCAAAAATTGCCATCGATTTAATTGCTCAATTAGGGATGGTGGGTGTATTGGCGGTTGAAATGTTTTTAACGTCCGACGGCGAAATTTTAATAAATGAAATAGCACCTAGGCCTCATAATTCGGGTCATCATACTATTCGGGCTAATGAAACCTCACAATATGAACAACATTTGCGTGCAATTTCTGGACTTAGTTTAGGAAAAACAACTTCGAAATGCTTTTCGGGCATGTTGAATTTATTGGGCGAAGACGGATGTACGGGACCGGTTAAGTATGAGGGTTTGCAAGAGATTTTGGCTATTCCGGGGGTTCATCCTTTCTTATATGGGAAGAAAATAACGAAGCCATTTAGGAAAATGGGACATGTAACTATTTTGGGAGATTCAAGAATTGAAATTGAGGAAAAGGCAGAGAAAGTTAGAAATTTGATTCGTGTAATAAGTTAAATATTGAATAATATGGTAGGAATTATCATGGGTAGCAGTTCGGATTTGCCAGTGATGCAAGACGCGATTGATGTATGTAAGGAGTTTGGTATCCCTTTTGAAGTGGATATTGTCTCAGCTCATCGAACCCCGGTTAAAATGTTGACCTATGCGCAAGATGCAAGATCGCGAGGAATCCAAGTGATTATTGCCGGTGCTGGCGGCGCGGCTCATTTGCCTGGTATGATTGCGTCTGCAACCATTTTGCCGGTTATTGGCGTTCCTGTAAAGTCTTCTAACTCGATCGATGGATGGGATTCTATTTTATCAATTCTGCAAATGCCGAATGGTGTACCGGTTGCTACCGTTGCGCTTAATGCTTCTAAAAATGCCGGAATTTTAGCGGTTCAAATGCTGGCCATTTCAAACGAATCTTTATCTGAAAAACTTGATTTGTATAAAAAAGATTTAGTGGAAAAAGTAGCGGTGATGAGTCAAAAAACACAAGATAATTTATAAATTTTACACATGAAAATTCCTTTTTTAAAAGAAAGTTCAAGTTCAAATTTGCCATTAATCACACTTTTTGTGTTATTAATTACGCTTGTGGGTTTAGTTTTTGTTGGGTATGAGCATTTTTTAGGCCCAGAAAATACGGAGTTGGCTAAGGCTGAGAAATTAGAATTAGCGGAGGATGAGGTTTTAATGGAGCCGCCTGTGTCGATTATTGTGGATTCTACGTCAACGGTTTCTTCCGTCGATAGTTCCCAACAAAAGGATTCTGTTCAAAAGGCAGAGTTAGCTTTGGAGGCACAAAAGCAAGAAGCTGAGGCGCAAAAAATTCCGGAGGAAAAAGTCGTAGAGCCTAGTGGAAAAGCCTATTCGTATGCAGCTGAGAAAGGTGAATCTTTGAATGGTGTGGCTAAGCGGTTTGGACTTACGGTGGACCAATTAAAATCAATGAACCCTAGTATTTCAGATGGGTTTAAGGGTGGCAGCAAAGTAAATGTCAAAATAAAAGCGATTCATACGGTCGGTCCAGGAGATGTTTTAAGAGTCGTGGCTGAAAAATATAAAGTGTCAAAAAAATCCATCATGGATGCAAATCATAAGTCGGAGGACGTGACCTTACGTGGGGAGACTTTGGTCATTCCTATCAAATAATGCCTCTGAAAATCTGCTTATTTTTCATTTTAATTTTTTGTGGTTTTACCGTTTACGGAGTTCAAGAAATAGATTCATTGCCATTGGATTGCCATAAGCAATCAGTCAAATCAGTGAATTTCGAAGATTTGCAATGGATGTTTCGAGAACGAGTTCGAGTGGAAAGCCAAGATCAAATCCCGACACATTTAGACTTTTTCATTGAGAATACAACGGGGATTAAATCCCAAAAATATTCTTTTGACACGGCTTCAATAAAAAAGGAAAATTTATTGGCATTAAGCAATATGACAGACGATCCTTTGTTGGTCTGGGGAAACACTTTGGCCCAAGAAATTGAGAATTTTAAATCATTAAAAGATTCCCTTGCTAAAGTTTTCAACCCTAAGGGATATCGATTGAAGTTTCTTCAAAATGAAAGAGGATTAGCTAGGCAAATGGAATTATTAAATCGGGGTCGTTCAATGACCGCACTTTCATTACATAATTTTAATTTAGCGGTGGATGTAGGAATATATCGGCGAGGACGTTATTTACGTCGGAGCAATTTATATGCACGTTTGGGCAGTTTGGCAAAAGATTTGGGCGCATTTTGGGGCGGTGATTTTGTGGGTTTCCCGGATGCCGGTCATATACAAGCATTTTCTAACGGGGCTAATTTGGTGCAAAAATTTCCTGGATTAGCGTTCGAATATATTCGTTTCAAAGAAATTTATGAGCAAAATTATGCGAGTGCTTTTGGTCGTGGTCAGGCCGATTTGGTGGAAGACACACGCCAATTAATCGTAGAGCTCAATAAAAATAGGGTTCAAAAAATTTGTGCTTGTAAGCAAGCTATTCCGATACCTAAGGAATTATCTGCAGAATGGTTTGAGCAGTTTAAGCATGTTTCGACGGGCTATGTTTATGTGCACGAGCAATCCGGTTGGGTGTATATTAAAAATCGGGACTCAGGGTATTTTTATCCTTTGGGTGTTTATTCGTTTGCGGCTAAAAATTAAAGGAATATCCGCGGAGAAAATCTTCGATTTTCATTTTCTTTTTTCCTTCCATTTGCCATTCTAGGATTTCGATATATCCGTTAGCGCAACCTACTCGGAGGTATGTTTTTTGGTCCGTGTCCCAAATGCCTATCCCTAATGATGGGATGGTTTCAGGATGGGGATTTACGGAACTAATTTTACAGTTTTTTCCTTGGAATAGCGTGTGTGCTCCTGGAAATGGATTCATGCCCCGAATAAGATTATGTATTTCTTCGGTATTTTTTGACCAGTGGACTAATCCGGTTTCTCTGGTGAGCTTTGGAGCAATCTTTAGGTCTTGACTTTCTTTTTGAGCTTGAGGTTTAATTTGCTGGTCTACAATGGCTTGCGTTGTTTTAACTACTAAATTTGCGCCTTTTTTCATCAGTCTTTCGTAGAGATCCCCTGTGGTATCTTTTGGATGAATCGCCTCTGTCTCTTGAAATAATAGGTCGCCGGTATCTATTTCATGTTGAAGAAAAAAGGTAGTCACCCCTGTTTCTTTTTCACCGTTTATAATAGCCCAATGGATGGGAGCAGCCCCACGATATTGCGGTAAAAGTGATGCATGTAAGTTAAAAGTTCCCAAAGGGGGCATATTCCATACTTGCTCGGGAAGCATTCTAAAGGCAACTATGATTTGTAAATCGGCGCGTAAGCTTTTTAAGGTATCTATGAATTCTGGATCCTTCAGTTTCAAGGGTTGCAAAATGGGCAATCCTGTTTTTTCAGCGTAAATTTTAACCGGTGAAGCTTGAATTTGTTGGCCTCTTCCAGCAGGTTTATCGGGAGCTGTGACAACGGCCACCACATCAAATTTTGATTGAACTAATGCTTCGAGGCTTGCTACTGCGAAATCTGGAGTTCCAAAAAATATGATGCGCATATTTTAAAAATTAAAAATGAAAGAGGCAGAATTTGTCTTCGAATAAATTGTTTTGGGAAAATATCGCTTTTTAATTACCTTTGTCGGGTAAAAAATAAGATTACGTGTTGATAAATAAACATTTATTCTAGTTCGGCATCTGAGACAAAACTACAAATAAATTACGTAGAACGGTCGGAAGCCGTTCTATTTTGTTTTTTAGGAATCTAAATAAATTATTAAGATGGCACAATTTCAATATTATACAGCTGAGGCAGTTGAAAAGTTAAAGGCTGAATTACATTCTTTGAAATTTCAAGGACGTCAAGATATGGCAAAGCAAATTGCCGAAGCTCGAGATAAGGGAGATTTGAGTGAAAATGCTGAATATGATGCGGCAAAAGATGCACAGGGTTTATTGGAATTAAAAATTTCAAAATTAGAGCAGGTGGTCGCCAATGCCCGAGTGTTAGATGAATCTACCATCGATATTTCTAAAGTATCGATTTACTCGATTGTTCAGATCAAAAATACGAAGAATGGAATGATCGTTACTTATACGATTGTTTCTGAAGAGGAAGCAGATTTAAAAACGGGTAAAATTTCCGCATCTTCGCCGTTTGGTAAAGGATTGCTTGGAAAGCAAGTGGGTGATTTAGCTCAGATTACGGCTCCCGCCGGAACCTTAGAATTTGAAATTATATCGATCTCGAGATAAAAGTCTTGACTCATTGAATTTTATAATCCCAACCTAATTCGTTGGGATTTTTTGTATTTTAGCTTTTATGAATATCAGTTTTGGGCAGCCACTTTTTTTATGGGGACTATTGAGCATTGGGGTTCCCCTTTGGCTGCATTTCATCAATAAAAAGAGCGCATCTACTTTATATTTCTCTGACATTCGAGTCTTGAAGGGAACCCCAACTCAAGGGAAAGGATTTCGCTTTCTTCATGATTTAGTTTTATTGTTGGTTCGAATTTTGGCTTTAGCAGCACTGATATTAGCCTTTTCTCAGCCTAAAAGACAAGGATTGCAAACAGATAATTCCTCTCAAACTTATTTGTTTGTGGATAATCATGTGGGACTCATGGAGGGGAATCGGCTTGCATTTAACTCCTTGGCGGCGGCATTACCTCGATCGAAAAAGCCGGTATTTTTACTTTTAAATTCAGCTCAGAATGCTGATTTTGAAAGTAAAACTTGGAACGATGTGTATGATATGTGGCCTAGTTTAAAAATGAGCAATCGAATTGGCAATCCTAAATCAATTGTAGATCGGGTCGCAGAGATTAATGCTGAACAGAAGGTGGGATCTAGACCTAACATCATTTGGGTTTCAGATTTTTCCCGATCCAGCCCTTGGCCTGAATTTCCTAAAAATTTTGAGGTTCAAATTGTACCGATCTCAATTTCATCATCAGCCAACATAGTGGTGGATAGTCTTTCCAATAGCGCCTCTCAGATTCAAATTGGGCGTCCTTTTAATTTGAAAGTTCGGATTAAGAATATTGGGAACATGGCAGCAAAGGGTCAAAAGTTGAGCCTTTATTTGGATGATTTCCCTATATCAACAGAGAATATTAATTTGAAAGAGGGCGAAGCGAAATGGCTAGATTTTGGAATTAGTCTTTATGGCAAGAGGCCAATTAAGGCTAAATTGATTTCAGATGATCAGGTATTATTTGATAATGTGTATTCCTTTATGTTAGAAATACCGGAGTCAAAAGATGTCTATATGTTGGAGGGGATGTCACGTGAAAAATATATTTCAACGGTTTTTTTGAATGATTCTCTGTTTGATTTTCATTCGTTGAACCGGGAAAGCTTGTTGGCAAATCTCTCAAAAATTAAAGGATTTTTGATTTTGAATGATTTAAGTTTATTCTCTAATGGATCATTAAAGCTAATTTCTAATTGGGTTAAGCAAGGAAATGCACTCGTATTTTTGCCAAGTGCTCCATTAAATAATGAAGAAATTAATCGGCTTAATTCACATTTTGCAAGCCAAGGAAATGTATTTAAGCAGGAGACTTTAAATCGTGCATCGGCCGTTCGCTTACCCATTAAGCATTTGCGGTTTTTTAATTCCATTCTTGAACAATCATCGTTTAAGAAAAATTTAGAAATGTTTAATTCAAATTCATATCTACAATGGGACGGGGGTTCACCCATTTTTGAATATGTCAATGGAAAGCCTTTTTTGTCGCAGTTTAAATTAGGCGCCGGATCGATGTATGTTTTCTCTGGAGAGATTGCCAACGAGGCAGATGGCTTTTTCAAGCATGGATTATTTCTTCCTGTTTTCCAAGAAATGGCCTTGAATAATAATATTAGTCATTTGTCAGCGACCGTTTTTTCAAATACATTTCAAATTTCGGCTCCAAAGACCTACAAATTCAGTAGCTCTGAAAAAGGTTTAGTAACCTTGATAAAGGGGAAGCAATCGTGGATCCCCGAGCAAAAATGGACAGGAACTCAATGGATTTGTGAGTGGCCAGACCTATTGGATAGGAATTTTTCAGGCTTTTGGCAAGTTAATATTCGGGATAAAAAAATGTTGAATTTGGCGATCAATTATCCGCTAAAGGAAAGTGATATGCGACAATTATCTAGAGATGAAATTCAAGCTCACTATAATGGAAAACAAAATATTCAGGTTGCAAACTTGAAAGATGTCTCATTTGGCGGTGAAGTTTCTACAGACCTTTCGCTGTATTTTTTTATCGCATCCTTGTGTTTCTTTTTGATCGAAATGGCGATTGTTTTTTATAGCCGGCGTAACATTATTTCCGAGCTCCGTAAATAGCGGATCCCACTCTGACTAAAGTTGAGCCCTGTTCTGCGGCCAATATATAATCGCTGGACATTCCCATGGAGAGTTCTTCCCAGTTAACATTTCCTAAGTTTAGGGCCGTCTGGTTTGATTTTAATTCATGAAATAACTGGGCTAAATTGGTAAACTCTTTGCTTATTTGATTCGTGTCTTCCGTAAAACTGGCCATGCCCATGAGTCCAACAATCTGGATATTTTTTAATTCAGCCAGGATCGGATTTTCTAGAATTTCATATAATTCATTAGTAAGCAACCCGAATTTTGTTTCTTCCTGAGCGATATACATTTGGAATAGACATTTAATAATTCGGTTATTTTTAATGGCTTGTTGGTTTATTTCCACTAATAATTTCAAAGAATCTACGGTATGAATGAGGTGAACAAAGGGTGCGATGTATTTAACCTTATTGGTTTGCAGGTGGCCTATTTGATGCCAACGAATATCTTTGGGTAGGATAGCTTGTTTTTCTACCAGTTCTTGAACTCTATTTTCCCCAAAATCAAATATTCCTGCTTGGTACGTTAAATTTAACTCGTCGATTGACCTCGTTTTTGTAACAGCAATTAGTTTTGCGTGCGTATGCGCTAAATCATTTTGGATGCTTAGAATTTGTTTAGCGA
>CAIZMB010000020.1 GCA_903933935.1 uncultured Cytophagaceae bacterium | reverse complement strand
TCGGATAAAAAAGAATAATTATAATAATAAAAGCCATCGTAATTCAAAGGAGAAATACACTGGGTTCCTAAAAAATCTTGATAAAAGTCGGGCCAAAAGAATAGGCTAGGGGTTCCACTTTTTTTTCGATAGGGTTTAAAATAATTTATCTCATGAATCATTTGGCTTAAATTGCCTACATAAACTTTTGAAATTGTCTCATTTCCATACCATTGCCCCTCTTTGATTCCTTCAATATTTTGTAATCTTTTTTTGCCAATTCCGATAAATTTCGAAAATCTTGCTTTTTCGATCGAATGAACATTGAATATTAGTTTATTTACATCTGAACTATGCTGTGAAGCCGTGTTAATGGCCAATTTTATCAATGAATCTGACTTTGATTCTTGTGCATATACATTTAATGATCCCGTAAGAAAAAATAGAAACACGAGAAATTTTACGCGTATTTGAATCACAAGGAGAAAAATCAGTTCGAAAAAAGTACAGAAAAAAAAGAGAATTATGATATTCAATTCTTTATTCTTTAAAAATTATAATCACAAAGTAAATCATATTTCTAATTAGTGGCAAAATTGAACCTAATCTATTAATTTTGCAGACAATTTTATAAAACAAATTAATCTTATGGCCTTTGACATTGAAATGATTAAAGCTGTTTACAGCAAAATGCCAGCTCGAATAGCAGCAGCACGTTCACTAACAGGAAAAGCACTGACATTAACTGAAAAAATTCTTTATAGTCATTTATGGGAAGGTACTCCTACAAATACATTTACAAGAGGAAATTCATATGTAGATTTTGCACCGGACCGAGTTGCCATGCAAGATGCAACGGCTCAAATGGCCTTATTGCAATTTATGCAAGCCGGAAGACCTCAAGTTGCTGTACCTTCTACGGTACATTGCGACCATTTGATTGAAGCAAAAGTAGCGTCGACAACCGATTTAAAAGTCGCAGTTGATAAAAATAAAGAAGTTTATGATTTTCTATCATCCGTATCTGATAAATATGGTATTGGATTTTGGAAGCCTGGGGCTGGAATTATTCACCAGGTTGTCTTAGAAAATTATGCATTCCCGGGTGGTATGATGATCGGTACTGATTCACATACCGTAAATGCAGGTGGTTTAGGAATGATTGCTATTGGCGTCGGTGGTGCTGACGCCTGTGATGTGATGGCCGGTTTGGCTTGGGAACTTAAGTTTCCAAAGCTTATTGGCGTAAAATTAACAGGAAAACTAAATGGCTGGACTTCAGCGAAAGATGTAATATTAAAAGTAGCAGGAATTTTAACTGTGAAAGGTGGGACAGGTTGTGTAGTTGAATATTTCGGTGAAGGTGCCACTTCGATGTCATGTACTGGAAAAGGTACGATTTGTAATATGGGTGCGGAGATTGGTGCAACCACTTCTACTTTTGGGTATGATGATTCTATGGCTCGTTATTTAGAGTCAACGGACCGGGCAGATGTGGCAGCTTTGGCTAATCAAGTTAGAGAGCATTTAACGGGTGACCCAGAAGTATATGCAAATCCTGAAAAATATTTTGACCAAGTCATTGAAATTGATTTAAATACCTTAGAACCTTATTTAAATGGTCCTTTTACCCCAGATTTAGCTACGCCTATTTCAAAAATGAAAGAAATGGCTGAAAAAAACGGTTGGCCTACCAAAGTAGAAGTGGGTCTAATTGGATCTTGTACCAATTCATCCTATGAAGATATTGCTAGAGCTGCATCATTAGCAAAACAAGTTTCTGTTAAAGGGTTAAAAACTAAGGCACAATTTACCATTACGCCAGGATCTGAATTAGTACGTTACACGATCGAAAGAGACGGTTTTATTGACACATTTAATTCAATCGGTGCCACTGTATTTTCGAATGCTTGTGGACCATGTATTGGCCAATGGGCAAGACCAGGTGCTGAAAAAGCTGAAAAGAACACGATCGTTCATTCATTTAATCGAAATTTTGCCAAGCGTGCAGATGGAAATCCAAATACCTATGCTTTTGTTGCTTCTCCCGAAATTGTAACAGCTTTAGCTATCGCAGGAGATTTAACATTTAATCCTTTAACAGATCATTTAGTGAATGAAAAAGGAGAAAAAGTATACTTAGAAGCACCGAGTGGCGATGAATTACCGAAACAAGGGTTTAGCGTGGAAGATGCGGGATACCAAGCACCTGCTGAAGATGGATCTCAAGTTCAGGTTAAAGTATCGCCAACCTCAGATCGTTTGCAGTTATTAGATCCATTCTCAGCTTGGGAAGGAACTGATTTAACTCATTTAAAATTATTGATAAAAGCAAAAGGAAAATGTACAACGGATCATATTTCTATGGCAGGTCCTTGGTTAAAATATCGAGGTCACCTAGATAATATTTCAAATAACATGTTGATCGGTGCCGTTAACTTTTTTAATGACAAAACGGATCATGTAAAAAGTCAATTGAGCGGTCAATACGACACAGTACCTAATACTCAAAGAGCTTATAAAGCAGCTAAAGTGGGTACTATTGTTGTCGGTGATACTAATTATGGAGAAGGTTCTTCACGTGAACACGCCGCGATGGAACCAAGACATCTTGGAGTTCGTGCAGTTTTAGTGAAATCATTTGCGCGTATTCATGAGACTAATTTGAAGAAACAAGGGATGTTAGCATTAACTTTCTCTAACGATTCAGATTATGATAAAATTCAAGAAAATGATTCTATTTCGATTAAAGGACTAACATCTTTTGCATCAGATAAGCCCTTAACAATTGAATTAACGCATGCGGATGGTTCAAAAGATGAATTTTCAGTGAATCATACCTATAATGAACAACAAATAGAATGGTTCAAAGCAGGTGGAGCATTAAACATAATTAGAGCATCAGTAAAATAAACTTGTTTTTAGAGGCAGAATTATATAATTTTGCACCTCAATTTACCTAAAATTAGTCCCTATAGAGTATGGCGGCCATCAATGCAGTTAAAATTTTTTCTGGATCAGCTTCAAATTATTTAGCTAAAGATATAGCCAAATATTATGGAAAAGATTTAGGCGCTGCAACCATTTTAAAGTTTTCTGATGGTGAAATGTCTCCTAGCTTTGATGAATCAGTCAGGGGTTGTGATGTGTTTATTATACAATCAACTTTCCCTAGTTCAGACAATTTGATGGAGCTATTGCTTATGATCGATGCAGCTAGAAGGGCATCTGCTCATTACGTAACTGCTGTAATGCCATATTTTGGATATTCTAGACAAGACCGTAAAGACAGGCCACGTGTTGGAATAGGAGCTAAGTTAATTGGCAATTTGTTAACGGCTGCTGGGGCAGATCGATTGATGACGATCGATTTACACGCAGGTCAGATACAAGGATTTATGGATTTTCCAGTAGATCACTTAGAAGGAAACGCCATATTTGTTCCTTATTTAAAATCATTAAACTTAGACAATATTGTTTTTGCTTCTCCTGACGTAGGAGGTGTAGTAAGGACAAGAAATATGGCTAAGTTTTTCAACGCGGATATGGTTATATGCGATAAGCATAGAAAACGTGCGAATGAAATAGCCTCCATGCAATTAATTGGAGATGTCAAAGGTGCTGATGTTGTATTAGTAGATGATTTAATTGACACAGGTGGCACATTATGTAAGGCTGCACAATTAATTATGGACAAAGGAGCAAAGTCTGTTCGAGCAGTAGTAACTCATCCCGTATTATCAGGAAATGCATACGAAAACATTTCAAATTCAATTTTAACAGAATTATTAGTCACGGATACTATTCCGCAAAAACAGGCTTGTGATAAAATAAAAGTACTTTCAGTAGCAGAATTATTTGCAAAGGCCATCGGAAGAATTAGAGATCACGAATCAATCAGTTCATTATTTATTAAATATTAATTTCAACCGTTTTTAGGGGATAGCCAAAGCGAAAGACTAAAAACATTAACAAAAAACAAAATGAAAAAATTAGAGATTGTAGGGTTTAAAAGAGCGAATCTCGGTAGTAAAGGCGCAAAAGATTTACGTGCTGAAGCTTTAGCTCCTTGTGTATTGTATGGTGGAAAAGAGCAAGTACATTTTGCTGTGCCTATGATATTATTTCGCGAATTATTATATTCTGCGGATGTGTATGAAGTTGAATTAAATGTGGAAGGCGATAAGTATAGAGCTATATTACAACATGCGCAATTTCATCCGGTAAATGAAATGATACTTCACGTTGATTTCCTTGAAATTGTGCAAGGGAGTCCTATTAAAATTGCTGTACCGATCAAAGTGATTGGTAATTCTCCAGGAGTAATTAAGGGAGGTAAAATGATTCAAAAATTACGTAAGGTTACTTTAAAGGGCTTAGCTGAAAACATACCTGATTTCGTAACTGTTGACATTTCCGGACTTGACTTAGGTCAAACTGTAAAAGTCAATAAATTAGTTGTAGAAGGATGTGAGATTTTAAATCCAATGTCAAATCCGGTTGCAACCATTGATATTCCAAGAGCATTAAGAGGTAAGTTAACCGCTTAATTAAGTTCTATTTGAATTTTTAAAAGCCTTCTATTTGGAAGGCTTTTTTTATGCCTAAGACATAAGATTACCTTCATAAAACATATGATTCGATTTATTCTATATAATCAATGATATTACACAATTAGAATGCAAATAGGCACAAAAAAAGAGGCACAATCATGTGCCTCTAAATACTAAAAGAAATTCAAAACTATTTCTTTGCAATCACTTTAACAATAGGTGCTTTTTCCATTTTCGAAACATGCTTAGAATCTCCTACATGTATATAAGGTGCAATAACCAAAGAAACAATAGACATCAATTTAATTAAGATGTTCATCGATGGACCAGAGGTATCTTTAAACGGATCACCTACTGTATCACCAGTAACTGCAGCCTTGTGAGGTTCAGATCCTTTTTTATATGTTACACCGTCAATTAAAACACCTTTCTCAAAAGATTTTTTTGCATTGTCCCATGCACCACCTGCGTTAGATTGAAAAATACCCATCAAAACACCTGATACAGTTACTCCAGCTAAAACACCTCCTAAAACCTCAGGTCCCATGGTAAAACCAACAATCACAGGAACTGATAAAGCAATAGCGCCAGGTAAAATCATTTGACGAATAGATGCTTCGGTAGAAATAGCCACGCATTTCTCATATTCAGGTTTAGCTTTATATTCCATAATACCTGGAATTTCTCTGAATTGACGTCTTACCTCATTCACCATCTCCATCGCAGCTTTACCAACAGCCGAGATACATAAGGCAGAGAAAATAAAAGGAATCATTCCACCAACAAATAAACCAGCTAAAACATCAGCTTTATAAATATCAATTTGAGTAATCCCAGATATTCCAACAAATGCAGCAAACAAAGCTAATGAGTTTAATGCGGCAGAAGCAATCGCAAAGCCTTGTCCTGTAGCAGCTGTTGTATTACCCACAGCATCTAAATTATCCGTACGTTCACGAACCTCTGCTGGTAATTGAGCCATTTCAGCTATACCACCCGCATTATCTGCAATAGGTCCAAATGCATCGATTGCCAATTGCATCGCCGTGGTAGCCATCATTCCTGCAGCAGCTATAGAAACACCATAAATACCGGCAAAATGATATGAACCAATGATACCAGCAGCTAAAACTAAAATAGGTAATACCGTTGACTCCATTCCCACTGCTAATCCACCAATAATGTTAGTCGCATGACCTGTACCAGACTTTTGAACAATTGAATCTACTGGACGCTTACCCATAGCCGTATAATATTCAGTAATGATCGACATTAAAGTTCCAACAATCAATCCGACAATGATGGCATAAAATACATCCATTGACGAAAATTCTCTTCCTCTTAAACTCAATGTTTCAGGTAATATATTGGTTACCAAAAAGTAAGAAGTGACAAAAGTAATAGCAATAGAAGTATAGTTACCTAAGTTCAAAGCATTTTGAACAGAAGATGTTTCACTTGAAATACGAACAAAAAACGTACTTACTAAAGAAGCTATTAAACCAACACCCGCAATGAGCATAGGCAATAAAACAGGAGAGAAGCCACCAAAATTATCATTTACTGATATTTCTTGTCCTAATACCATTGTAGCTAAAATAGTTGCCACATAAGATCCAAACAAATCAGCTCCCATACCAGCTACGTCACCCACATTATCACCCACATTATCTGCAATGGTAGCAGGATTACGCACATCATCTTCTGGAATACCCGCTTCTACTTTACCCACTAAATCAGCTCCCACATCAGCTGCTTTGGTATAAATACCTCCACCCACACGAGCAAATAAGGCGATCGATTCCGCGCCCAAAGAAAAACCAGCTAATACTTCGATAGCAGTTCTCATTTCAATAGAAGTTAAGGCTTGGCCTTCAGCAAATATTTGATAGAATGCGATAAACAAACCTCCTAATCCTAAAATAGCCAATCCAGCTACCCCCATACCCATTACTGAACCACCAGTAAAAGAGACATTTAAGGCTTTGGCTAGAGAGGTTCGTGCAGCTTCAGCTGTCCGAACATTTGCTTTTGTTGCCACAATCATACCTATATAACCAGCAGTAGCAGAAAAGACTGCACCAATTAAAAAAGCAACAGCAATTAAAGGAGAAGAATGTATTGGATTATCTGGAGTTCCTTCTTGGGTTCCTAACCATGCCAATAATATAGCAGTAGGTATAGCGAAATAAGTTAAAATTTTCCACTCGGCTTTTAAGAAGGCTATAGCTCCATCAGCAATATAACCTGCTAATTCCTGCATTTTTTCATTTCCAGCATCTTGCTTAGATACCCAACTAAATTTCCACGCTGTGTACAGCAAACCTACTAAACCAAAAGCAGGAACTAAATAAACAATTGAATTCATAAATCTGTATTTATAGTATTCTAAATAAATTTGTCACAAAAATAAGGAATAGACCCTGAAAAAACAATTAAAAAGGTAATCTGAAAACTAATTTAAGCCTTTCTGGAACCCAATTACCTATCGGATAAACGAGATCCATCGAGACAATTTTAGCTATACCGCTTACCCCGTATGAAATTTCGTGAAAATCTTGTTTGTAAATAGGGGCATAAATTTTTAAATAATTATATCCAATATGCTCCCTTATTCCATATAGATTTAACAAATTTATTTGAGAAAAGATTAATTTTCGAGGTTCCCAATGAATATGAGCTCTTACATGTGAACTATTTGTACTGAATAAATAATTAGGCAACGTATAAAACATTCTACGATCATTGCCGACCACATCCATTTCATTTCCTTTAAAATGCTGATAATCTAAAAATGAAGAGGGCTTCTCTAAAAATTGAGAATAATTAACAAAATAACTTAGCTGACCTAAACGATTAAGTGAAATAGATTGACTAGCAGATAGACTAATTTTCGAAAAAGACTGATTGATTAACCCATTTTCTAGTTGAAAGTTAAATGTGGGACCCTCGTTATTTGATAATCTACGGACTTGATTAAATCTTCGCCAACTAGATAAAGGTTGCCATCGCATATAAAATCTAGCATAAAGCTGATTATTGTGTTGGAATGATGTGTTCCCTAATTCATAATTCATTGGAACATTCGACGTAAAAAAGGTAGAATTAGTAAAGAATCCTTGATCAACATGATTAGATAAACCTTTACGATACCTAAATTCAAAAAATCCACTGAAACGAATTTTAGAAGATACTTGATATTCATATCCCAAATTCACAAAATTCTTTTGATATAATTTCAAATAATTCTCATTTAATAATAGCGCATAAAACTTATTGTAGGATTCCGAAACTGGATTAGTTACATTTATTTGATACACATTGCTCCCAATTCCTAGATACAAACGCTGTCTATTTTCATCAAAATTTCTTAGGTATTCTAGATCTCCATTAATAGCCTTTCTTGATAAGGCATAACGGATATTCGCATTGATTGAATAATAATTAGATAAACTAAATGTTTGTCTAAATTCTAAATTTCGTTGAATCGTATATCCATCAACAGGGTTAAAACCACCTGTAAATGAACTTAATCTTAGACGCGGACCTAAATTTCTCTTTTCATATATATATGTTCGAGAACCTATTAAATCAGTCCATCGAAATGCCGGTAAATTCCTTAATGAATCCTTGGCCAACTTCTCCTTATCTAAAAATTGAAGGCTATCAGCTTGTTTATATCCAATTACCTCGGCTTCAGTAAGAGGAACTTGACGTTCAGCCACCCAAAATGATTCGTCATGTTTAGAAGCCATCGAATCCACTTCAAATACATAGTCAGAGGTAAATATTTCCTTTTCCTCTGACTTTTCGAGCAATTCCACTTTTTCAGTTTTTTCAACCTGCCGCAAAATCTTCTTTAATTTATTTCTAGTTACTTCTGATGATAGTGCAGTTTTAGGGTCTTTAACTTTTTCTCGATCTATTTCTTTCGCTAAAGATTTATTTAGGCGCTCTTCAATGATATTCGGTTTAACGACTAAAACAGGGTTAACTTTTATTTTATACTCTTTTATTTGTGTGATATACCTAAAAGTGGCACCAAAACCCATGGCATCAAAATTAATATTTACGTCATAATTTATGGGCATCCAAACACCTTGAAACAATGAATTTTGTTGCTGCATCCTAAACTGACCCGATGAATTTTTAAAATTCAAGCTGAATGAATAGATACTCCAAGTATCTTCAACAACTGAAATAACTCCTTCAAACAAATCTTGATAAGTCGACTTAGGAGTTATTTGAATTTTACTAATGGTTTGACCATTGACCGTGAAACTACCGATATAAGCAAATTTATAAAACTGAAACGCGTTGGGGGCAACAGGGGAAATTAAATATCCCCAAATTTTAGGTGAATAGAAATTTGTTTGGGTCACGCGTAAATTTGGAGCATCCGCATTTCTTAAAACAGCAGGCAAATTATTTCGATTTGAAAGTACTTTTTCTGTTATTTTATTGGGCTTTTGATAATTAACTTGATTTATCCCTTCCAATAAATATGTAGAACCCACTTTAATTCCTGCTTCCTTTTCCATTTTCTTACCTACCAACGCATTCATCATTTTCGAAATGGAAGTTATTTTACCAACTCCTTTAACATAGGCCTTAGCGCTGTAATGATCTACTTCCTTGGTATGAAAAGGAGCCATCGAGATCATTCTACGCATGATGCCAATAGCTGGATCTTCTTTTAATCCTCCTACATTTACCTCAGCTAATGAAACTGCTTGCTCCTCTAAAACCACATTTATCTCTAGTTTATCCGTATTTTTTTCAATAGTAACTTTTTTTGAATATGGGCTATGCCCCAAAAAACGAAATACTAATTCATGAATTCCTATTGGAATCTGTATCGAATATTGACCTTCCTCGTTGGCCAAGGTTCCCTTATTCAAATCTGAAACCCAAACAGTAGCAAATGGAAGTGCATCACCCTTTTTATCTTTGATGGAACCACTGACGGTTTGACCAAAAGAGTTAATTGATAAATAGAAAAAAAGAATTATGAAATATTTAAACATGAACAAAAATAGATACAATTTTAATCAGTAAACTGATAAAGTGATAAGTGGTTGATATTTTGGATAATTGATTTAGCAAAAATAAGGAGAACGTTGTAAATTTACCTTATGAGGAGTTTTACAAACCGACAGCTTTTTCAAAAATTTCTAGCACCTACTTCAGATAATCCTTTGGCATTAGAAATTGTCAAAGCGAAAGGCATTTATCTATATGATAAAGAAGGTAAATCGTATATAGATCTAATTTCGGGAATTGCCGTGTCCAATGTAGGCCATCGAAATAAAAAGATCATATCAGCGATTAAAAAGCAATTAGATCTTTACATGCATCTGATGGTGTTTGGAGAATATATACAATCGCCACAGGTGTTACTTGCGCAGGCATTAGTAAATTCAACAAAAATACCCTCATTAAATCAAGTATACTTTACTAATTCAGGAACTGAGGCGGTGGAAGGGGCGATGAAATTAGCCAAAAGATATACCGGGAGAACTAATTTCATATCCTGCATAAACGCATATCACGGAAGTACTCAAGGTGCTTTATCTCTTGCTGGAGATGAAAATTTCAAAAATTCATTCAGACCTTTACTACCTAATATTACCCATATAAATTATGGATGCGAGGAAGATTTAGTCCATATAAATAATAAAACTGCAGCTATCATAATCGAAATAATAGGAGGGGAGTCTGGTGTACGAAAAGCCTCAAAATCTTATTTCAAATCTTTAAGAAAGCGTTGCGACGAAACAGGCACTTTATTAATTATAGATGAAATTCAAACGGGGTTTGGCCGAACAGGGACATTTTGGGCTTATCAGGCAATGGATATTGTACCCGACATTCTTTTAACGGCCAAAGGAATGGGCGGGGGGATGCCCATAGGTGCCTTTATTTCCAATGAAAATTTAATGAAATCACTTAGTTTTGACCCAGTATTAGGCCATATAACAACATTTGGAGGTCATCCTGTAAATTGTACCGCATCGCTTGCGACTTTAAATTATATTATTGACGAAAATTTAATGGAAGATGTCCCATCAAAAAGCCAATTATTTAAGGACCTTTTGATACATCCCATGATCCAAGAAGTTAGAGCAGTGGGATTAATGATCGCCGTTGAATTTGAAAATTTTGAAATCATTCAAAAAATTATTGCAAATTGTCTTAGGAGTGGATTGATTACCGATTGGTTTTTATTTTGCAATAATTCGCTGCGGATAGCTCCTCCATTAATCATTACAAAAAAAGAAATAAAAATAGCCTGCAAAATTATTTTACAGGCTATCAACGAGGTTGAAAAGGAAATTAAATCCTAAACATGCTTTAAAAGTGTTTCTGACAATACCGATTTTGGAATATTACCACCCACTAGTCTCTCAACCATTTCGCCATTTTTAAAGACCATTAGTGTAGGGATTGAGCGAATACCAAATGAAGCCGGAACTGCAGAGTTTAAATCTACATTCATCTTAGCCACAATTGCCTGACCTTCTACTTCTCCAGCTAATTCTTCCACGATGGGACCAATCATTTTACAAGGACCACACCATTCAGCCCAAAAATCGACTAGAACTGGAGTATCTGTACCTATTAACTCTTGAAAATTTGCATCTGTTGCTTCTACGTATTTTCCCATTGTTTGATTTATATTTTAAAATTCAAAATTATAACAAATACTGATAAACAAATCGTTCATCAAAAAAAATTAAATAATTAATTTAAAACCTATATTTTCTACCTTACTCAAATCCATAACTAATGCTTTACTGATCGTTAATTGAACTTTTCTAGATAGAAAATCTAATTGAACACGATCTTGTTCATCATAAACTTCTAAAATGACTTTTTTGTTCCCTTTATATTGATCAAATAAATCTTCCAGATAATCGACCGTCTCTAAATTCAAATGCGATAAATTTAAACGCAATCTAAGTTCTTTGGTACGCTCTTCTAACAACTCGGTCAATAACTCAATCGACTGAATTTTAAACACCATTTGGTCTGTATGTTTATTTTTCAACTGATAAGATCCTTGAATGTATAACAAACGATCCTGGGCTATAAACCTTTCAAATTGGATAAAATCTTTAGCAAACAATGCAAATTCATAATTTCCAGCATAATCTTCTAACGTAAAAATCATAAACTGATTTCCATTAGCAGAAGTTCTAACATTAATTTTAGTGACAATTCCTGCGAATGACTGAACAATGTTTGGCCTAGATTCTAACAACCCAGAATTAGAGTTACAAAAATTCTGAATTTCAATTTTATATTCATCCAATGGATGCCCTGAAATGTAAACCCCAACAACTTCCTTCTCGTTTTTCAATTGTTCCATGATAGACCATGGTTCTGTCAAAGGAATTTTAGGCATGGATATATCATTTCCAGTACCTGCTCCAAGTTCACCAAACAAGGATTGAGTGGCAGCTGCTTTTAACTCAGAAATTTTAGCAGAATAACGCACAATCTTTTCGATAAAGGTAATTCCTTCAGTGTCAATCGCAAAGAATTGTGATCTTTGAATATCAGTAAAACAATCAAAGGCACCTGCTAAAGCCAAGGATTCCAAACATCTTCTATTGACCTGACGGCTATTGATACGAGACACGAAATCAAAAATATCCTTATATTCCCCTCTAGCTTTTCTTTCTTCTACGATAGAATCTACTGCCGCTTCTCCCACTCCTTTGATAGCTCCTAAACCAAATCTGATTTGTCCTTTTTTATTTACAGCAAAGGATCGAGAAGATTCATTCACATCGGGAACTAATAAACTTAAGCCCATTCGTTTACATTCATCCATAAAAAATGTAATCTTCTCTATATTGCCTAAAGAGTTAGATAAAACGGCCGACATGTACTCTGGGGCATAATTGGCTTTTAAATACCCCGTTTGATAAGCGACTAAACCATAGCAAGTAGAATGAGATTTGTTAAATGCATATTCGGCAAATGACTCCCAATCTGACCAAATCTTCTCTAATTTATCTGGAGGGTGTGAATTAGAAAGCCCTCCATCTATAAACTTACCCTTCATTTTATCAATTGTAGGCTTATCTTTTTTACCCATGGCCTTCCGCAAAACATCGGCATCGCCTTTGGTGAAATTGGCCAGTTTTTGGGATAACTGCATTACTTGCTCCTGATAAACCGTAATGCCATACGTATCACTCAAATATTCCTCCATTTCTGGAACATCATATTCAATTTTCTCCCGACCATGTTTCCTGGCAATGTAATTAGGAATATACACCATAGGACCAGGCCTAAACAAGGCATTCATGGCAATTAAATCAGAAAACTGATCTGGCTTAAGGTCCCTTAAATGCTTTTGCATACCCGCGGATTCAAATTGGAATGTAGCATTGGTTTCACCCCTTTGATACATTTCAAAGGTTAGCGCATCATCCAATGGAATTGAATCTAAGTCAATGGTAATTTTATGATTTTGCTCGATTAATCGAATCGCTTCTTTTAAAATTGATAAAGTCTTTAATCCCAAAAAGTCCATTTTAATGACTCCTGCATTTTCAATAACAGAACCATCAAATTGTGTAATCAATAAACTAACATCTTTGGAAGTTGCTACAGGCATGATATCAGTTAAATCATGAGGGGCAATAATGATACCAGCCGCATGAATTCCTGTCCCTCTGACGGAACCTTCCAAAATCATAGCAGATTCAATGACTTTTGAAGGTAAGCCTCCAGAAGATTTTATTTGCCTCAATTGCTTGACCTGCTCTAATTCATCAGAACTTAAATTTTCTCGATCTGATAAACTACCATCCCCGGTCAATGAAGCATTAAAAATACGCTCTAATGTGATTTTAGGTCTTTCTGGGACTAATTTAGCCAAGGCATTCGACTCAGACAGAGGCAAGTCTAATACGCGCGCTACATCTTTCAACGACATTTTAGCCGCCATAGTGCCATAGGTGGCAATATGGGCCACTTGATTTCGACCGTATTTTTCAACGACATAATCAATTACCTTTTGTCGGCCTTCATCATCAAAATCCGTATCAATATCAGGCAGTGATTTTCGATCTGGATTTAAAAAACGTTCAAAAAGTAAATTGTATTTGATTGGATCTATATTCGTAATTCCTAAACAATAAGCTACCACAGACCCAGCAGCACTACCTCTTCCAGGGCCTACATAAACCCCTAAATCTTTTCCTGCATTAATGAAATCAGCAACAATTAGAAAATAACCAGCAAATCCCATGGTTCTAATCGTATGTAATTCAAATTTAATCCGCTCCTCGACAACAATAGAAATATCAACATACCTCTTTTTAGCCCCCTCCATGGTCAAATGTTCTAAGAAATCATCTTGACTTAAGAAAGTGGAGGGAATGGTAAAATTGGGCAGTAAAACATCTTTTTTTAATTCAAGAATTTCAACCTTACCCACAATTTCATTGGTATTGTCAATGGCTTCAGGTATATGCGACCAAAGGTCAGTCATTTCCTGAGTCGTTTTGAAGTAAAATTGATCATTATAAAAAGCAAAACGCTTTCCTTTCATGTCAAAATCACCTTCTATATCTTTATAACTAGGCGTACTTTGTTTCTCACCTGTATTAATACATAACAAAATGTCATGTGCATTTGCATCTTTTTGATCTAAATAGTGACTATCATTGGAAGCAATAACTTTAACATTATATTTCTTCGCAAAACGCAATAAAACTTCATTGACAACTTGTTGTTCAGGAATGTGATGGTTTTGAACTTCCACATAATAATCCTCACCAAATAAATCTAACCACCATTTAAATTCTTTTTCAGCTTCATCCTCTCCAGCACGTAAAATGGCTTGGGGTACACTGGCTCCTAAACAACAAGTAGTTGCAATAAGCCCTTTGTGGTATTTTAAGACTAGTTCTTTATCGATCCTGGGGTATTTTGAATACATACCCTCCATAAAACCTAAAGAGCATAATTTGATCAGGTTTTGATAACCCTCGGGATTCTTTGCTAAAAATAATTGATGATACCTTTTATCCTTTAATTCTTTGGTGAAAACTTGTTTATGCCGGTCAGTAACCAAATAAAATTCACAACCAACTATAGGCTTTACTCCATGCTTTCCCGCTTCAGCCACAAATTGAAAAACCCCAAACATATTTCCATGATCTGTAATAGCCACGGCAGGCATATTATCTTCCTTCGCTTTTTTGAACATAGAAGAAATTTTAGATGCGCCATCTAATAAAGAAAATTGGGAATGATTATGTAGGTGGGAAAATTGCATATAAAACTAAACTTTTATAAATGGTTCTTTATCAAAAAAAGTAGCGTTCAAGAAATCCAGATACGGTTTTAAGACTTTGGCTTTATCAATAACTAAATCAACAAACTTATCTGAAGTCACCTCATCATCTGTAAAATGATGCCAAAAGAACATCGTTTTTACCTTAAGTAAATCTGCGTCAGGATGTAATGCGTCAAAGCCTTTGGGTGTATTTTTTAAACTTTCACCTTCTGCCTTTCCATATGTTTGTACAAATTGCTTTTGGTCAATAATTTTTCGTAAACCCTCCGCATTGTAATCTATTTCTTGTCTATACTTTGCTAATTGTTCTGGACTTGGATTATACATACCTCCACCTAAAAAAGATTTACCGTTGGGTTCAATATGTAAATAATAGTCCATAAACCCCGATTTACGACCTCCTTCAGAAAAACTCGCTGAAAACCAAGTTTTATAAGGATCTTTATTTTTAGAAAATCGGACATCTCGATTAATCCGATAGGTGCAATTTTTAACTTGTACTCCGTCTAAATTCTCAAACTCACCAAATTCTAAAATAAGTTGGGCTACAAATTCTTCAAATTTTATTTTCAAATCCGTGTAAACCATTTTATTTGCCCCAAACCAATCCCGTGAATTGTTGGATTTCAAATCCAATAAAAACCTCAAAAGGCTAGGGGTGAGTGACATGGAAAATGGATGAGATCGTTAAAACGAAATTAGTGAATTTTGCTTGAATGCCCAAGAACAATTTGCTTGGAGTTTTGGTCTATTTTATTGATTTTTGTATAAATTATTTAAATAAGCTATGCGTATTTTAACGGGCATTCAGGCTTCTGGAAAACCCCACTTAGGAAATATTTTAGGTGCTATTATTCCAGCGGTAGAACTATCAAAGCAGCCAGGTAATGATTCCTTTTTATTTATTGCTGATTTGCATACGTTAACATCCTTAAAAGATGGGGAAAGCATCCGCAATAACACGCTCTCCATCGCAGCTGCCTGGTTAGCCTTTGGTTTTGATACAGAAAAAAATTATTTCTATCGGCAGTCAAAATTAGCCCCATATCACACAGAATTAATGTGGTATTTAAACTGCTTCACCCCGTTTCCTATGTTGGCAAACGCACATAGTTTTAAGGACAAAGCCGAAAAATTATCCGATGTAAATGCTGGATTATTTACATATCCTGTTTTACAAGCAGCAGATATTGTTTTATATGATGCCCAAATCATACCTGTAGGAAAAGATCAAAGGCAACATATTGAAATGACTCGAGATATTGCTAATTCGGTCAACAAGAAATACAATAAAGCTATTTTTGTTCTTCCTGAGGCTAGGATAAATGAGGAGGTAATGACGATACCAGGGATTGATGGGGCAAAAATGAGTAAGTCATTGAATAATTACCTAGATATCTTTTTACCTGAAAAGGAGCTCTTGAAGCAAATTAAAAAAATTGTAACGGATACAACGGCATTGGAAGATCCGAAAGATCCAGAGAATGATATTACATTTAGATTATACCAACTGATGGCGAGTAAATCTGAGGTAGCAGAAATGCGTGCTAATTATTTAGCAGGAGGGTATGGGTATGGACATGCTAAGCAAGCATTATTTGATTTAATGCTTCATTATTTCAAAGAAGCTAGAGAAAAATTTGATTTCTATATGGCACATCCAGAACTAATTGAAGACAAATTACAGATTGGCGAAAAGAAAGTTAAACCCATAGCTGAGGCGACAATTGCAAGAATTAGAGCTGAATTTAAATTTTAAAGCATGTTTCCAACTTGGGATAGCGATTTATTTCAACTCATTCATCAAGCCCATAAACCATGGCTAGATCAGCCGATGGTCATTATTTCAGGAAAATTAACCTGGATTCCCTTATATGCTTATTTAATATATCGACTATGTAAAGAGTTTAAATCTCAGGTTTGGAAAACTATTCTGTATTTAATTTCGACTATTATTTTCGCTGACCAAGTGAGTTCAAGTATTTTTAAGCCTTTATTCAAACGTTTAAGACCCTGCCATGTCGAAGCATTTCAATCCTGGATACATTTACCGGACGGTTGTGGGGGCTTATATGGATTCTGTTCATCACATTCAGCCAATGCATTTGCCGTGGCAATCGGATTTTTTTTAATCACTAGAAATAAACCGTTCGGATTATTACTATTGATTTGGGCCACATTAATTGCCTATAGTCGTATCTATCTAGGCGCTCACTATCCTTTAGATGTAATCATAGGTGCAATCGTCGGTGGGTTAGGGGCTTGGACTTTATTTAAAGCTTATACCAAATTGACTAAAAAATCATAGGTGTTAATTCCATCAGCGAAATCGTCTAAAGCAGGTTGTTGACTCTGACCAAAATCTACATTAATACCCACTTTACATTGTATTTTTTCTTCTCTCTCAGAAATCCACTTTTGCAAAGAACTTTCATTTTCATAGCGATGAATGTATAAAACACCTACGGGAGAAACTAATTCCTCGTTTTCAGTGACAATAATATTCCCTAGGTCAAAATGAGGAATCTGATTTAATAAATACAGCGTTCGGTAATATTGTAAATTATTCGCATACTTAGAATGATTTAAAACCCAGTCTTCCTTAGATAGTACATCAAACAAAGGAATTAAATCATATTCCTTGGGTATAGCTAAAGTAGATACATTTCGGCAGCCCAATCCATAATAAGTAAAAATATCCTTGGCTAATCCTTGAAACTCATTAACTGATTCAGAACCGTGTAAAACTGCCAATGAACTTCTATTTTTGCGAATAATATGTGGGATTGTTGAAAAATAGTGTGAAAAGTATCCCCCAGAAAAGTCACTCCCTGTTGCAATCACAGCATCCATCCCTTGAAGACGATCAATAAAATGAATAGGGATCAATGGATCAAATTCTTTCATCGCTAATACATATAAATGCATAAGCGATTTGTCCTGAGAACTTAATTTAATATTGGCTATTTGACCCGAAGCCAATACGATTAATAGATCATGTAAACCAACAGCGGGGAGATTACCTGCTAGGATTAAACCTATTTGCGATTTTGATTTAGCTTTTTCAGGATGTGTGACAAAAAATTCTTGCCAGGCCAATGTTGAAAAAAATTGTTTATGAATGGCGTTCATAGCTGTGCGAAGGAAAGAATCCGTAAACCAAGGATTCTCATTTACAGCTTTATCTATAAATAATTCTATTTTTTCCTTGTTTTTTTCAGAGCTAAAATAATGATTAAGAAAATTAATTAGTTCTAAAAATTGAGCTTGAGGCATAAATTATATTATTATATAGAACAAAGTTCTAAATTTTTTCTGTTAGTCCATATAAATTATATACTATTCAAAATTATGTTAGTAAATTGCGGAAAATATATTTATTGTTATGGCGATAATAATTACCGAAGAATGCATTAACTGTGGGGCTTGCGAACCAGAATGCCCAAACACAGCAATTTATGAAGGTGGAATAGAATGGACTTGGGCTGGAGGAACTTCATTAACTGAAGTGGAACTAGAAGATGGAAGTTCCATGGATGCGAAAACAAATATTGAACCCGTATCAGAAGAGTTCTATTACATCGTTCCTGATAAGTGTACGGAATGTACAGGATTTCACGAAGAACCACAATGTGCTGCAGTTTGTCCAGTGGATTGCTGCGTTCCAGATCCTGATCGAGTAGAAGATAAAGAAACATTAATGGCCAAAAAATCTTGGCTTCACGCTGAATAAAATGATACTTTTTATTCTAAAATAATAGAAATCATACTATCATATTTAAATAGCTCACTTGTTGAGCTATTTTTTTTGTTTAAAAAATACCATGAATAGAAAAAAAGCCAATTAACCTTAAAATTTAATTATTCTAAGAAATCAAAATCGTTGAGTTTATTTTAAACATTATTTTTATCAAAAAATGCAAATTGTTTAAATATAGGTTTAAAAATATACTAGATTTTGACATTTTTTTGTAAAATGTTTAAAAATGAGTTAAAATTTTATCTATTTTTCTTGCATTATTATTTTTTTGTGTCAATATTTGTTTCGTAATCAAGCATTTATTCACACTAAACAATTACTGCACATGAAAAAATCAATCTTTACTGCACTTTTAGGACTTATTTCCTTTTGTGGATTTTCCCAAGAAAAAGAAGCGGAAGCGCCTAAGTTTACATTTTCGGGTTACTTAGATTCGTACTATATGTTGAACTTTAATAGTCCTACCAACAGAAGTAATCTAGGAGTTTCGGGATACGAAAGAGCGTTCGATCAAAAGTCGAGTCAATTTTCATTAGGTCTTGTTCAGACAAAATTTGGATACAGCACTAAAACATCTGATGTCGTAGTGGATTTAACCTTCGGACCTAATGCAGATTTAGGTCAATACGGAAATGCCATTGGACCATTAGGAAAGGGGACTACAGCTTTAGCTATTAAGCAAGCGTACTTCAATTGGAAAGCGAGTGATAAATTAACTTTCACAGCTGGTCAATTTGGTACTCATATTGGTTATGAAGTAATTGATGCCCCAGTTAACTACAACTATTCACTATCGAACTTATTTAACAATGGTCCATTCTATCACATTGGATTGAAGGCTAATTATGCCTTTACTGATAAATTTGCTGCTATGGCTGGTTTGGTTAACAATGTTGATAATTTAAATGATAATAATGCTTCCAAAGGATTTATCTATCAAGTATTTGCTTCACCGGCAGCAGGTTGGAATCTATACTTTAACGGTATTTCATCTAATGAATCAGCTCCTTTAGCCTCAGGAAAAGATGATTCGGGATCTTATAGCTTAACTGATTTAACTACTTCTTATCAAATCTCCCCCAAATATTTATTAGGATTAAACGCTGCTTATGGATCTCAAACCGGTGATTTTCAAGGCGGTGGGTCTGTAGGAGATAGCAAAACATGGGGAGGCGTCGCTTTGTATTCTAATTATGCTTTCACAGATGGATTTAGCTTAGGAGGACGTTATGAAGTTTTTGATAATACTTCTGGAGCTAGAGCATTAAGAGATGCGGATGGAAAAGGAACTAGTGTTTCTTCCTTCACTTTGACAGCTACATTCACAGCGGCTAATGGTCACTTATTAATCAAGCCTGAATTAAGAAGCGATGCGTATGCTACAGCTCAATTTACGGATGGAGATGGAAAAGCTCAAAAATCGCAAACTACATTTGGCCTACACTTTATTTATAAATATTAATAATCAATTTATTCACCTTTAAATTTTGTAAACATGACGACACAAAAACCAACATGGATTCCGCTACTTGTATTGCTCGCGATAGCAGTAGCCGCATTATTTTTAACAAGTGTACCAGGTGTAATGCCAACTGAAGGCTTAGACACCGGTGATACAGCTTGGATGATTGTAGCATCTGGATTAGTTCTATTAATGACGCCAGGCTTAGCTTACTTTTATGGTGGGATGGTTAATCACAAAAACGTTATTTCGACTATGTTGCAATCGTTCATTGCCATGGGAGTAATTTCTGTTATTTGGATTGTTTTTGGATTTAGTTTAGCCTTTGGCGACTCTTTGGGTGGTTGGATTGGTGATCCTAGAACATTTTTTATGTTCAATGGAGTTTTTGATCACAAATTATCTTTAGGAAGTACTGACCAATTGAAATTTACAATACCATTTGCATTATTTGCATTTTTTCAAATGAAATTCGCGGTTATTACACCGGCTCTTATTTCGGGTGCTTTGGCAGAAAGAATTAACTTTAGAGCATTTGTATTATTTATGATTCTCTTCTGTGTGGTTGTTTATGCTCCATTGGCGCATTGGACATGGCATCCAGATGGATTCCTATTTAATTTAGGTGTTTTAGATTTTGCGGGGGGAACCGTTGTACACATGTCAGCGGGATGGGCAGCTTTAGCAGGTGCACTTTATTTACGTCGTCGCAAGTCGCATATAGAGTCTAACATCTTGCCTCCAGCTAATATTCCCTACGTTTTATTAGGAACTGGTTTATTATGGTTTGGATGGTTTGGATTTAATGCAGGTTCAGCTGTAGGCGCAAATGGCTTAGCAGTAACTGCTTTTGCTACTACGCACGTAGCTGCTGCTGCTGCGGGTTTATCATGGATATTATTTGATGTAACTCGTGGTAAAAAAGTTTCAGCCTTAGGATTCTGTATTGGCGCGGTTGTTGGCCTAGTAGCCATCACACCAGCAGCTGGTTTCGTTACAGTTCCGGTTGCCATATTCATCGGTGTTATAGCAGCGATCATTTCAAACGTTGTGGCGCACTGGAGAGCAAGTTCAAATTTGGATGATACTTTAGATGTATTTCCTTGCCACGGAGTCGGTGGAATGGTTGGCATGTTGATGACGGGTATTTTCGCAACAAGCGCAGTAAATGCGGCAGTAGTAGAAAATGGTTTATTTTATGGTGAGACTGCTTTATTTATGAAGCATATTTTAGCATTGGCCATTGTTTCAGCATTTGCCTTTGGCGTATCCTATTTGTTATTAATAATTACAGATAAAATCATACCTCTTCGTGTTAATGATGAGGAAGAAAGACTTGGATTAGATATATCTCAGCACGATGAAGCGTTAGCAGAGTAATCTATCTACTAGCAAAGCCGCAAGTAATGGTTCTTGTGGTTTTGTTTCAATCAAAAAGTCGAAAACTTATAGTTTTCGGCTTTTTTGTTTTTAGCCAGTATAGAATTTAAAAGTTTTTTTTAAAAGCATGAACTTGCTATATTTAAGAGATATATGAAAACCCTAAAAATTACTTTGTTGATTGGAAGAGAACATCTAGAAAAAGACAGTTATTTATATACCAACATACTTTCAGAAATCAAGGGAATTCAATTTGATGTTTTCGATGACTCATACTCATATTACAGGAGAAGAGTTTATCCGTATTTCGCTAAAGTTATCCCTAGATTTATTCGAAAAAATCACAAGGTAAGAAGTCTATATTTACAAATAGAGGAACAATTGTATTCAATATTTTTGAATTCCAATGATTACAAAATGCATGATGCATTTCAAAAAAATACGAATGACATTTCTTTAAGGGTAGAAAAATTAGCCAAAAGATTAAAAAAAATTCCTATAAATACTGAAATCACATTAATTGGCCGAAGTGCTGGAGCGATTGTTGCCACCATGGTCTCAATGCAACATCCCATTCATAAAATAGTTGCTTTAGGTTATCCTTTTAAGCATCCTGATAATGAGGAGGAAGCTTATCGGCACGAACATTTAAAAAATGTTAAAACACCAATGCTAATTATACAAGGACTTCGGGATATTTATGGCGGCAAAGAAATTGAAAAAAAATACCACTTTAATTCAAATACAACAATATTCTTTGAAGACATCGATCATGATTTTGAATTAACGGAAGAAAATAGAATTCGAATTTTAAAAAATATTGAACAATATATTTCTAATTCTAAAAATTAAACAAAGGCATTTGAGAATAAAATATCTCCCATCACCTCACCATTTTCAGCGATTGATTTGTAACGAACGGATTGGATTGTATTGATAAGCAAGGGATCGTAGTCGGACTGAAACCTGACATAATTTTCGGAAAAACCTTCCATCAGTCCATTTTCATTCGATTCCTCAAACAAAACTTCCCCCTTTTTCCCTATTTGGCTTTCATAAAAAGCATGTCTTTTTTTATCTGAAAGTATATGTAACATTTTAGATCTTTCTGATTTTTGAGAGCCATCTATTTTGGGGGAAATTTCAGTTGCAAAAGTGTTGGCCCTTTCAGAATAAGGGAAAACATGTAAATATGAAATATCAAGTTCTTGCAAAAACTGATATGTTTCTAAAAATAATTCATGCGTTTCACCTGGATGTCCCACAATAACATCTACGCCAATACACGCATTTGGCATCAATGATTTAATTAAGGCAACGCGATTTACATATAATTCTCTTTGATATCGACGTTTCATTAAGCGTAATATTGTATTCGATCCAGATTGCAAGGGTATGTGAAAGTGCGGTACAAAAGATTTGGAACTTGCCAAGAAAGTAATTATGTCAGGAGTAATTAAATTAGGTTCAATGGATGATATGCGAAATCTTTTGATGCTGGATTTTAATTCAATCGCTTTGATTAAATCAAAAAACGTTTCTTCTCGCTTTCCTTGTTGTATTCCAAAGTCGCCAATATTCACGCCCGTTAACACGATTTCTTTAATTCCTTTTGATGCAATTTCTTCAATTAAAGCTAGTACACTTTCAACGCTATCTGATCGAGATTGACCGCGAGCGAGGGGAATTGTGCAATAGGAGCAAGGATAATCACATCCATCTTGTACCTTCAAAAAAGTCCTAGTCCTGTCATTTACTGAATAGGAAGCATGGTAATCTAGGTCATATCTAATTTCTGTGGCCAATAATTTAGGAAGTTCCGTATGTTTTTTAGTTAAATAGGGGGGGAGCAATTCAGGCAATTGGAATTTTTCATTGGCCCCTAAAACTAAATCTACTCCTGGAATACTAGCTATTTCTTCGGGTTTCAATTGAGCATAACAGCCCATGATAACCACTGTAGATTCTGGATTAATTTTTTTGGCTTCTCGAACTACTTTTTTACACTTTTTATCTGCTTGTTCAGTCACACTACACGTATTGATGACAAACAAATTAGGTGAATCTTGAAAATCTACTCGAGTAAAACCCATAGGTTCCAAACTCCGGGCTATTGAACTGGATTCAGCAAAATTCAATTTACAACCTAAGGTATAAAAAGCGAACTTTTTCATTTTATAAAATATGGATACAAAGGTAAAACAAAAATGGCGGGAAAACCCGCCATTTCATTTCATAAAAGTATATAAATGCAAGATAAATTAATATTTAGCAGTCTTAACTGTCTTGATAATACGCGCAGCTACTTTATAAGGATCTGCAGCAGAATTAGGTCTACGATCTTCTAACCAGCCTTTCCATCCTTTTTCTACTGTTGCAATTGGGATACGAATAGAAGCACCACGATCAGAAACACCATAAGAGAAAGAATCAATCGATTGTGTTTCGTGCTTACCCGTTAAACGCAAATGATTATCCGCTCCATAAACGTCAATATGCTCTTTAACAAAAGGAGCAAATGCTGAACATATAGCATCATACGTTTCTTTTTTACCAGCAGTACGTAAAGCTGTGTTAGAGAAGTTGGCATGCATACCTGATCCATTCCAATCTAATTCCCCTAAAGGCTTACAATGCCAGTTAATTGAAACACCATATTTTTCACCTAAACGTTCTAACAAATAACGACCGATCCAAATTTGATCTCCGGCTTCTTTAGCACCTTTAGCAAACATTTGAAATTCCCACTGACCTGCAGCTACCTCAGCATTGATACCTTCAATATTTAGTCCGGCTTCAATACATAAGTCCAAATGCTCTTCTACGATCTCACGACCATAAGCATTTGTAGCACCCACTGAACAATAATAGGGTCCTTGTGGAGCCGGATAGCCATTAGCTGGAAAACCTAAAGGCTTATTTGTCTCTGGGTCCCATAAAAAATATTCTTGTTCAAAACCGAACCAAAAATCATTATCATCATCCTCAATAGTCGCACGACCATTAGATACATGAGGAGTTCCATCTGAATTCAAAACATCACACATGACCAAATATGCGTTTTTACGAGCCGGATCTGGACATATAAATACTGGACGTAAAAGACAATCTGAAGAGCCACCAGGAGCTTGCTCCGTAGATGAACCATCAAAACACCACATATCACAATCCGCTAATTTTCCACTAAAATTATTTTCGATTTTAGTTTTAGAACGTAAACTCTGGGTAGGTTTATACCCATCCAACCAAATGTACTCCAATTTAGACTTAGCCATAATTTTAAACGTGTTTTTATTAATAAATACATTTATTTTCCAATTCATTACAAATTTAAACTTGATTTTAACAATTGCAACGATTTTATTTAAAATCTTATGCAATTATTAACCTATTTTTCTATTTTATTAAAAAAATTTAATTATTTCCACGAAAATTATATATTGTAAATTCCTTTCCAAATTATTTACTATTATTGGTATAAATTGGCTATTTTTACTTTGTATAATAAAGATGAACAATTATGGCAATTACTAGATTTAAGGCATTAGAATTAGCTCAATCTCGCGCTAATACACATGTAAAATTACCCACTGAAAAAGTAACTGATTATTATGGTAGTATGACCTTCAATGACGAGGTAATGCGTTCATTATTATCTCCTGAAGCCTATTTAAAGATAAATACAGCTATAAATTCTGGCACTAAAATAGATCGAGATGCGGCAGATGAAGTAGCCGCTGCGATGAAATCTTGGGCTATTTCAAAAGGTGCTACTCATTATACCCACTGGTTTCAACCATTAACTGGCACGACAGCGGAAAAACACGATTCATTTTTTGATATAGATTTAAGTACAGGAAAGGCGGTAGAAAAATTTAAAGGCTCTGCTTTAGTACAACAAGAACCAGATGCCTCATCATTTCCTAATGGCGGAATACGTTCCACTTTTGAGGCGAGAGGGTATACAGGGTGGGATCCATCTTCTCCCGCTTTTATTATGGAAAATGCTGCAGGCACAGCGACCTTATGCATTCCATCTGTTTTTGTATCATACACAGGTGAAGCGTTAGATTATAAAACGCCTTTATTGAAATCCATCGAGTTAGTAGACAAAGCTGCTACAGCGGTTATCAAAGAATTTTTTAATCGAGATATCAGTAAGGTAATACCCACTTTAGGAGCTGAACAAGAATATTTTGTCATTGACGAAGCATTATTTAATGCGAGACCCGATTTAATGATGGCTGGCCGTACCGTTTTTGGGCATGCTCCCGCTAAAGGCCAACAATTAGAAGATCATTATTTTGGATCAATACCCAACCGCGTAAATTCCTTTATGGTAGACTTTGAAATAGAGGCCATGAAATTAGGAATGCCTGTTAGAACGCGACATAATGAAGTAGCACCTGCACAGTTTGAAGTTGCACCTACATTCGAAGAAGCTAATTTAGCATGTGATCACAATGCACTATTGATGGATTTGATGTCCAAAGTAGCGACCAAGCATAAACTAAAAGTTTTATTTCACGAAAAACCATTTGCGGGAATTAACGGAAGTGGAAAGCATAATAACTGGGCATTAGCAACTGATACGGGGATTAATTTATTAGCACCCTCATCAAAACCAAAGGAAAATTTACGTTTCCTTACCTTTTTTGTAAATACGTTAAAAGCAGTTCATGATCATGCAGATTTGTTAAGGGCTTCAATTGCATCAGCAGGAAATGAACATCGTTTAGGCGCAAATGAAGCTCCTCCGGCAATTGTCTCTGTATTCTTAGGTTCCACCATGAGCCAAGTGTTAGATGAGATGGAGAATATGAGTGATTTAGATGATATTCATTTGGAAAAAGGTGATAATGTGTATTTGAAATTAGGCATTAATAAAATCCCTTCTTTAATATTAGATAATACGGATCGAAATAGGACTTCTCCTTTTGCTTTCACAGGAAATAAATTTGAATTCAGAGCTGTGGGTTCTTCTGCAAATTCGGCAGCACCCATGACAATTTTGAATACGATTGTGGCAGACCAATTAATTATATTTAGAAGAGAGGTGGAAGTTATTCTCGAAAAAGGGGTTAAAAAGGAATTAGCCATTATGGAAATCCTTAAAAAATATGTCAAAGAGTCCAAAAAAATACGATTCGAAGGAAATGGATACTCAGAAGAATGGGTAGAAGAAGCTGCAAAGAGAGGATTGTCCAATTTAAAGTCAACCCCTGAGGCATTAGCCGTATATGCAAGACCAGAATCCATTGAATTATTTACGAAGCATGGAATTTATTCTAAAGAGGAGATGCATGCTAGACATGAAATTGAATTAGAAAATTACATTAAGAAAATTCAAATTGAGTCAAGGGTGATAGGAGACATGGCGATCAATCACATCGTTTCTACCTCTTTAAAATATCAAACTCAATTGGTAGAAAATGTAAAAGGACAAAAAGAGATTGGCATAGATCCTCAATATTTTGCGCCAACGATCGAAATGATTAAAAAGATTTCTGAATATACTTCAACAATCGTTCGTCTTCAAAATGAAATGACTGAAGCTAGAAAAACAGCTAACAACATTGAGAATTTAGAAGAAAGAGCCACTATGTATGGAATTAATGTAAAAGGTTTTTTTGATGAAATTAGGTATGCCGTAGATAAACTAGAACTTATTGTAGACGACGATGAATGGCCATTACCAAAGTACAGAGAATTATTATTAATTAAATAGCCAATAATCCGCATGTTGAAACAAGATAATCCTGGATTTTTAGCTGAAGAAATAGCTAACCTTAAAGCTCTGTGCGCTGCAGAAAACAAATCATTTATTGTCATTGATGATGAAGATTTACCTATGGGAAATGACAAAGAAATGGTTCATATTCAATTCGTAGGTAATTATAAAGAGAAAGAAGTTGTATACGATGCAATTCTTTGCACTCTTCAATTACATTATTCTAGTACAATATATGAAGAAGCGGAGCGCGAGGCCATCGAGCAATTCCCATTATACGTTCCTATTGAAAATAGAGATGAAACTTATGTAGCCAATGAAGTGCTAGATGACGAAGTAGAAATGATGATTTTAGAAATCATTGACGAAATAGAAGAAAATGATGACATCAAAGTAAGCGAGTATGTCGAGCTAGATGAAGATTTTGATTTTGGAATAAGCTTAGAAGCCGCATTATATGTAGCCGCGTTAGAAGACGAAGTTATTGAAAAATTCATTTCGGATTTTAATTCAAATAGCTTAAAGCTTGATTCTTCATTGTATTCATTTAAAACTGAGGAAGAGTAAATGAGCTGTCCGGTTTTTTATGCATCGGAACCCGAATTTAAGTCTTTTCTAAGTGAAGAAGAATCTTTTCATGCCCATAGGGTCTTGCGTTTAAAAAATGGAGATCAAATTCATATTTTGAATGGGAAAGGAAAACGCTTTCAAGCAGAATTAGAATTTGTAGATTCAAAGAAGACCACTTTCAGTGCCTTGAATATAGTAGAAGAGATTAAAAATCCAGCTTATTCTATTTCTCTTTTGGTAGCCCCAACCAAACAAATGGAACGAATGGAATGGATGGTTGAAAAGTGTACTGAACTAGGTATTCATTCCATAGGGTTTTTTCAATCACGCTATTCCGAAAGAAAAGAAATTAAATTAAATCGATTAGAAAAAGTTGCTATATCGGCTCTAAAACAATCAAAAAATTTGTTTTTGCCAGAGATTAAGCCGTTGGTTTCAATCAGAGAAATCATTCCTTTGCCAACTAACAAAAAATCTTCCAATCAATATGTGTTTGCCCATATTGCAGATCCAGTGGACCAACCGTTATTTAAAATTTTACAAAAAGACACCCATATAAATATACTGATAGGACCTGAAGGTGATTTTTCAAATGAAGAAAGTACTTTATTGATCAAAAATAATTGGCTACCATTTAGTTTAGGAAAAGCCATTCTACGGACAGAAACTGCTTGTATCGCTGCAACTCATAGTGTTCATTTGATCCATGCGCTCCATGAATAAAGTATTAATCGTATTTTTTTTCTTTTGTAGCTCCACC
>CAIZMB010000019.1 GCA_903933935.1 uncultured Cytophagaceae bacterium | reverse complement strand
ACCAACGAACCATGAAAAGATGCTATAAGTTCTACCCACCTATTCCTCCTATATTAAATGCAAATAGGCTATGAAATGATTTTTTTAACTAGATCTTTAGAGCTGAGACAGAATTAAGAATTTTATTTTGGCTTAAATTCGGATTTTATTCAAAAATTTTAACGGAGTCCTACCTTACAACAAGTAGACCAATCTGTTCAGCCCATTTTTTATAGGCCAAAGCCGAGGGATGCAGACCATCCTTGGCAATCCATGATGGATTTGATTTGGCCTCTCTACCCAAGACCGTGATGTCTAGGTATTGGCATTTGAAGTCTTTAGCTACTTTTTTATTTAACGCATTGAAGAGATCAATTTCTCTTTTGATTTTAGTTGTGTCGAGTTTTTTGCCTTCTGGGGTCAAGCTATAATCTGGTATAGACATAACTAACACATGTTGGCTTTCCCCACGAGTCGCCTGAATAGCCCGATTTAAAATCGATTTAAAGTTCTTACTATAAGTGCTCGTATCAATCCCTTGAAACTGGTCATTTACTCCAATCAATACCGTTACAAAATCATAATAAGCTAGATTTTGTTGGCTTATCGATTTTTCAAGATCCCCGGAAGTCCAACCCGTTGTCGCGATATAGGTTAGTTGGGCCGTTTTAATCGATCTCAATTTCAACAAATCGAGCGTTTGTGCCGGAAAACGTTCGGACGCATTGACCCCCTGACCTATCGTGTAGGAATCTCCTAGGGCCAACCAGGATATAGATGTGGAATCGTCTTTAGGCTTCAGTGCAGACTCTGAAGGTTTCTGGCAGGAAAGCATAACTAAACCTATAAACAAAACCAAATTGAATCGCATGTTATAAAAACGATTTAGAATGAAGATTGTTTTCATTCAAATAGGTTGAAAACAAAAAAGGGACGAAATGATTCTACTCAATATTTCGCCCCCTAATTAATTTAGCTGATGACAACGATTATTTCTGCTGCTTCCCAGGATATAAAATAGTTTGAATCCGGTCTATGCAATCCTCCAAATGGTATGAGGTTTCAGTGTCTTTATATTTGATTTTGGCTAGATTGATGGAGGCCAACAATGCCTTTAATTCTCCACGGACCGTCGACCGTACATCCGATTGCGCGACTGAATAATATTCTCTGTTGGTCGGCGAAGGCACCATTTGTTCGGTCAATAAATACTTCATTCGCTCAATGTACGCCTTTTGTAAATTTCTTCTAAATACCTCAGGCTTCGCTCCAGACGCAAGTTCGCTCCACAAACCTACCCTTAAATCTTTACAAAAATCGACCGATTTATAATAATTAGCCTCAGAATGCGCACTATTATCCAATCGGGCCAAGGTTTCAAAACTCAATAAATCGTTTAAATGAGTTACCTGTAATCCTCTGATTTTTTCATTATATCCCATCATTTGATGCGTAACTACTTCCTTGTTGACCAACCAAGCCACATCCGAAAATGCATGGTCCAACAACCATTTCATAGCCGTTTGTTGTTTTGCTTTAGGTACCACAATGTAGGAAGCAACTTGTTGGTTCGGTTTCGAATAACGTTCATAATAACCGCCAACGCTAGTGACTACATGTCCTACATAACGAAACCAAGCTGTCAATAACTCATCATTCACCTCAATCAAATCATCGTAATTATTGGTCTTCTTGCTCGTCCAATCCGCCAAATTCTTAGCCACTACTTTCAAGTTTTTCATGGCATAATTTCCCGCCCTTACCGGATCATTGCCGATATCCTCTGTCTGAGAACTTGGGTCAAAAGTCGTCCCCTGATTTCCAAATCGATACCTTAAATCACCTGCTTTAGCTTCAATCCACTGATTTAATGTGGCAACCTCATCTTCAGGTTTTACGGAATTTGGCAAAATTCTATATCCCCAATTCACTGCATAATCATCATAAGGTCCCATTTTCCGAATGTAACGAACTCCTTTGTCTTCTGGTTGAGCTATGTAATTAAACCGAGCATAATCCATGATCGTCGCCGAAATACCCTGCGTTTTTGTAAACTCCGCATTACGATAATCTTCCACCTCATACGAACTGCTAGCCCCCATATTATGTGGGAAACCTAATGCATGGCCTACCTCATGCGAAATAACCATTTCCATCATTTCACCAATATCCTCTTCACTCGTTTCAAGCGTTCTGGCTTTAGGATTAGAGGCAGCGGTCTCCACTAAAAAACGATTACGATACGATCTTAAATGATTATGGTACCAAATGATATCACTTTCAATAATCTCCCCTGTCCGAGGATCACTGACACTTGGCCCCAATGCATTCCTTGTGGTACTTGCCACATAACGAATCACTGAATAGCGAATATCCTCCGGTGAAAAATCGGGATCCTGTTCTTTTGTCGGGGCATCCTTGCAAATAATGGCATTTTTAAAGCCCGCTTGCTCAAAAGGTTTTTGCCAATTTTCCACTCCCTTTTTGATATGCTTTCTCAACTTCTCAGGGGTGGCCGGATCTAAATAATAGACAATTTGTTTAATGGGTTCTACGAGTTCCCCCCTTTTATAGGCCTCCATGTCTTTAGGCTCTAATCGCCATTTACGGATGAAGGTTTTTTGGTCTGACTTAAGTTCTTCACTCGAATAGTCGTATTGTTTTTGGGTAAACCAACCAACACGCTGGTCAAATAATCGTGGCTTCATCGGCTTTTCAGGCAATAAAATCATGGATTGATTCATCTGAATACTGATCGACTCCGTGTAGGCTGTCGATGAAGGTTTAGAAGCCGAATAGGTAAAATCCTGAACGACTTCAATATTCAATGGAAATGACTTTACTGAATGAATGAAACTACGGCTAGGATCTAAACCTTTCACTTTGTTCGATTCTCGTAAAGATGCATTCAAACCGCTTATGGCCGGTATGTCGCTGCTATAAAATTTAGTTACATCGATCACCACATTTGAGGAATCCTTGCTATACGTCTCTATATCAAAGGCATACAAGGTGGGCTCATAATTATTTGCCTTCACCGAAATACTAATGGGCAAGGAATCATTGGCCACCGCGGCATAGGATTTAACTTTAATTAATATTTTCTCTTGGAATTTTTCCCAAACGACCAACTGCTCATTCGTAGAAGTACCGGCATTAAAATAACCACCACCTAATCCATTAGGAATTTTAGAAATTCTGCTAACGAGCAACATATCCTTACCCAGGTATTTTTTAGGTATTTCAAAATAATATTTATCGCCGACTTTATGCGTTGAAAAAACGCCTTTTTGCGATTTGGCTTCTTTGGTAATCACCTGATCGTAGTCCTTCGATTTCTTTTCTACTTTTTTCTCCGCAGCGACTTCCCCTGGTTTGACTGGATCCTTGACTGGAGCTTTTGATGTTTGAGCGATGGATAGTTAATTGGCGCTCTATTTAGAGTTAATCCTAAATAATCTTTTAACGTTTTTCATGAGTTATACTGATGTAAAAGTGTTTATTTAATGGCGAGTTTTCAGAAATATATTT
>CAIZMB010000018.1 GCA_903933935.1 uncultured Cytophagaceae bacterium | reverse complement strand
CTATGGTCCATAGGTTTTTACGATAAACTATTTTTCGTTTATTTATTTCCTGGATTATTGTTTTTTGCCTTATCCTCTATCCCAAAGAAACACATTTTATCTACAAAGAGTATATGGCTTTTATTATCATGCCTAGCCTTTTTTTGTTTTGTATATTATTATTTGACCTCAGATTTTAGAATTACCTTGTATCATACGGCAAGTTCTCAGAAATATACCGCACCCTTAAATCAAATTTTAGGAGGAGGGAACGACTTAAAGCCGCTCATTAAATTCATTAAATTTTTCCCTGGCTCCATTGTTGAAATGGGCCAATTAAAAGAGTTGGTGACTGACAGACTACTTGTTATAAACTTCCTATTGAATAGCTTCGATTTTAATTATTATTTTGTTCGAAATTTAGAATCTTCGTTGTTTCTATCCCCCAAATTAATTACGAATATTTCCATTGACTGTATTCTATTTTTAATATTTTTTATTCCAACAATATATTTTATTGTCAAAAATTTAATTAAAAGTTCCCTATCTAAATATGATGATTCAGGACTTTATTCCAAATGCTTTTATTATTTTTTATCATATCTAAGCTTAATTGCAACTTTTTTACTTCTTGGGAAAATTAGATCTCCTCATCACACCATCTTTATCTGGATTCCACTTTTGGGACTTATTTTAGATAATTCACTACATTTTTACAAGAAAAAATCTTTTCTGATTTATTATGCCGTTACAATAGGAATATCAACCTTCAATTTTTTTAATACACCCCCACAAAAATACATTGTGGACGAATATCAAAAAATCAGATCCTATTCCCAACGAAATAACCCCAACATGCAAATTGTCAATTTTGACTCATTTAATCATTTTTTAACTCGAAGAATTGATAATCCATATGGGCATATAGTCACCTACGCGGACCCCAGGGATTCAATCCAATTTACTAGGCTAATCAGATTATCGGATTCACTCAAAACGCCCATTATAGAGATCTCCGGAAAAAACGATTGGGGATATCAAAATGACATTACAGTAAATCAAAAAATGAACTTGATCAGACAATACCATCGAAACATCGTCATCCTGAATTGCTCATCAGAAATTCCTATATTCTTGATTAAAAAACCATAAATTTAATGTGCATTATATTATCAAATAAGTTTTCGTAATTTTGCAGTCTCGGCTTCATAGTTCAATGGATAGAATGTAGGTTTCCGGTACCTAAGATGAAGGTTCGATTCCTTCTGAGGCTACAAGATTTAATTGCCCGACAAAGAAAAATTCTTTTAGTGAACTCGTTGGCAAAATCCCTATCAAATTAAAAAATGTCTACAAAAAAGAGAATTTTATTCTTTACCAAAGACCTCAATCGGACTGGAGCGGAAATGATACTTTTCAGTTTTTTAGAAAAGTTAGATAGAAGCAAATTTGACATAGGGATAGTTTTGATGCAGCAAGGAGGTGAATTAGTTCCCAATTTACCGAAAGATGTCAAATTATTTTACTTAGAAAGCACCTTCACTCTTTTCGATAAAATTAGATTTCATGTAGGAGAAGATGTCATGCTAAATCGTTTAAAGAAGATTGAGCATGAGTTCAAAAGTGATATTTGGTATATTAATACAATTACAAATGCACTCTTTTTAAAATATAGCAATCATTTCAATGTATTTAGTTTTTTACATGTCCATGAAAACCTATATAGCCTTAGGACCTTAAGTATTAAAGAAACACAAATTATATTTAATAGCGTAGACCATTTTTTTGCGTGTTCTGATTTAATTGATGAGCAATTATCATCCATCACAAATAAACCAAGAACAATTATTTCGTCATGTATTGATAAAAATTTCATTGATTCATGTTTGTTGGACTATACAAAACCCTCAAAAAACAAAATAAAAATTGTTGGTTCAGGTACAATTTGCCACATTAAAGGAGTTGAAATTTTTGTAGAAATTAGTAAACTATTTAGCCCATTAGCATATGAATTTGTTTGGATTGGTAAATGGTCTAATACAGGATATTCGGAAGTTCTTAACAGGAAAATAAGCTCAAATGGAAATTCAACCGTAAAAATAATCAACGAAATTAATCCCCAGGATTATATTCGTGAAATTAGTTCTGCGGATTTATTTTTATCTTGTTCTAGAGAAGAAAGTATGGGTTTAGTGATGATGGAGGCCATTTACTGCGGTGTTCCCGTTCTTGCAACAGATTCTGGAGGATCTTCATTAATCATCAATGATCAAAATGGTAGAATTTGTTTCGACCTAAGACCTGAAATCCTTGCGAATGAAGTTTTGAATTTAATAAAGGCTCAAAACCAATTTGATAAAAATGTAATGAAGGAATCTATTGAGAAATATAATATTCAAGTGGAACTCAAAAAGCTAGAAAATATACTCTCTCAAAAGTAATCCGTTAACTAGAACAAAAGATTATCTCACATATAGTAAATCCATTTTAAATTCTTGCGGTAGAATTAAGTTTTGACGTCGAAAAACCGATGAATTTAGCTAAATCAGTGCCTCTGGAATAAATTAAGTTCGGATTTTGACTTTCTCTTATTTTAAAGAAAAATAACCAACTTTTAATTACACCTTAAACTTTGTATTTAAAATTGTTAAGTTTGTATTTTGACATACAGATTCATTATGGTTTTGAAACAGTTTTTTCTCGTTTTAATCATCTCTATAGTTTGTTATTTTGGTTTAAACTTTCATCAAGACGAGTTTCTGCACTTTCATAATTTAGCCTATTTAAATCCAAATTTTTATTTAGTGAATTTTACTGAGGGTTTTCAAGCCTACAGTAAAAGCATGTTAAATTATCAATTTAATATGCCTTTCCCTTACACAGGGACAATACAAGGAATACTATTTTATCCGTTTTTCAAATTATTTCCATTGATTATAGGCAAAGGCATCTACTCTTTTTTGTCTTTGATTTCATTCTTTTACTTACTTAGAAAGGAACTGAATTTAGGTAAAAAAGGCACTTGGATTATGTGTCTATTTATTCCTTTTTATTTTACTATACTTCACGATGCAGGACCTGTAAATTTAGCCCTAATCATATATTTGCTAACTAGAATACTTGTGAGTAAAATTTATGCATCAAAATCATTTTTAAGACTTCTGTGCCTATCCAGTATTTTATTAATCATTTGGGCAATTGCCTGCTTTGATAAATTGTTTTTCCTCTATTTAATACCTTCGCTAATCCCATTTTGTTTAGTTAAAATTAATTTAAAAGATATTAATTGGAAATCAACTATTTCAATTTTCATTACATTGCTTGTATTGTTTACCTTATTTAATCAATATTTAAATTCAAATCTTTCAGTAAAATATTTCAGTAATGCCACACCTAGTTTTGAAACTAAGCCCTTAAAAAAACATTTGCTTGACGAAGAAAAATTGGGCGTTGAATCATTAATTAAGGGTGTATTACATCCATATAAAAACAAGAAAACATTAAAGGAAATTTTTGATGATCGACTTGAAGGCACTAAAGCATTCATCAAACAGTTTGATTTTAGTTTTTATTTGAACCGTAATTTGCTAAGCAGCACCTATTATCAACATTTCTATTTCAAAGATTATCCTATTTTTCTGCTCCTATTTCTATTCGCTTTTGTTTCTCAATTTATCATCAGAAACTTCAGGAAAGCAGGTTCAGCATTTATACGTTGGATAAATACTCCAAATTCTAATGATTTCTATAAAACTAGCCTTTATGGTTTGTCCATATTATTTATGTTAGCCACTTTTCTGATCTTAGGTAGAGTCAAATGGGGTCACCATTTTGTTTTTATTTGGATTCCAATCTTTGGATTTTTATTCGACAACTCTTATAAATTTTATCGAAGCATCTTCTTAAAAACTTACTTTATTTTGGCCCTAATTACAGTAAGCATTAATTACAAAATTAGCGATTGGTTTTATTGGATTCCTATTGATTATGCTACTATCCAAAAATATACTAGCTCATCTGAAAAAAAGAAGGCTATTGTAAATTTTGACTCTTGGAGCTTTTATTACATCAGGTCCATCGATGATCAAAATGATGATATTGTGACATGGGTAAGCCCTCTTGACACAATTCAAATGAATAGACTATTGGGTTTGTCGGACTCATTAAAAATTCCAATTATCAATGTGATGAATATTGATTATGTAGATACAAGAAATAGGCAAACCTTTAACAAGAAGTTAAACGCTTATTACAAATTAGGTAGAAAAATCAAAATGATTTATCCTTCACAAAAAATGCCAATTTTTGAAATAGGATACTTAGATAAAAAATGAAAGCTTACATATCCTGTGCGTCATACACCAATACTTTTTTCCAAAGGTGCGCACAGTTTTTAACAAATTCCATGTGTAAGGGATGATCTTGATAGACTTTTTGGCCCGCAGCATCATGAAAAAACATGATTTCAGATACATCCCAAGATGTATCCACTACGTCTCGTTTCTCAGTGGAAGCCAATACACCTACATGCATTCTTTGAATCGTAGGAATCGCTCTTAAGGTATTCAAACCTGCAATCAAAGCATTTTTATCCGCCTCGGATTCAGGATTATTTAACCAGAAAAATACATGGTGTATTAAGGCGATGGAGGGTTTAACTAGGGCTGGCGCTTCGATATGGGTAGTCGACATATTTTTATTCGTTCAAAATTTCATGGGCAATATCCAAAAAAAATCACAAATTATTATCCCGAAAATCACGCAAAGGAGGTATTTTATTAAAATTTAATTAATTTGATGGCTTAATCATAAACTATGAAATCAAACGAAAAATCGCGTCGGTCATTTTTAAAGAACTCGACTTTATTGACAGCAGCTTCTGCATTTCATTCTATTTGGACTTCATCGACCAACCATTATTTACCGGGACCCGCTAATTTACCTGCCAAAGACAAGGTGAATTTAGCTTGTATCGGTATTGGAAATCAAGGGGGATCTGATGTTATGTCCTTCGCAAAAACCGGATTGGCTAATTTTGTAGCCTTCTGTGACGTAGATATGGGGGCTCCTCAGACGAGAGCTGTATTAGAGAAATTCCCGGATGTTCCTCGTTTTCAAGATTTCAGAACGATGTTTGATAAAATGGGAAGCCAAATAGAAGCAGTAGCCATAGGGGTTCCTGATCATTCACACTTCCCTATCACCATGATGGCATTGGCCTTAGGCAAACATGTCTATGTAGAAAAACCGATGGCTAGGACCTTTAATGAAGTAGAATTAATGATGGCAGCCGCCAAAAAACATAGCCATCTAGTGACCCAAATGGGAAATCAGGGCCATTCGGAGGCCAATTATTTTCAGTTTAAAGCATGGCAAGAAGCGGGCATTATCAAGGATGTGACGTCGATGACGGCTCACATGAACTCCGCGCGTAGGTGGCACGGTTGGGATACCAATATTAAAAAATTCCCTGCCGGAGAACCTGTTCCAAGCACATTGGATTGGGATATTTGGCAAGGAGTGGTGCAGCCACATGAGTACCAAAAAGACTTTGTCAATGGACAGTGGCGTTGTTGGTTCGATTATGGACTAGGTGCATTGGGGGACTGGGGTGCACATATCATGGATACGGCACATGAATTTTTGAATTTGGGATTACCTACTGAAATCAGCATGCAGAGAGCAGATGGCCATAATCCATTCTTTTATCCCCTATCGACGACCTTGTTGTTTAAGTTTCCATCGCGCGGCGATATGCCTGCCATGGATATTACTTGGTATGATGGGATCAACAACATCCCTCCTGTTCCTGCAGGGTATGGGGTTTCTGAATTAGATCCCAATATTCCGCCGCCAAGCAACGGAAAAATCCAACCGGCTAAACTGAATCCGGGCAAGATTATTTACTCCAAAGAGTTGACCTTTAAAGGGGGATCCCACGGAAGTACCTTGTCGATTATTCCTGAGGATAAGGCGAAAGACATGGCGAATAAATTCCCTGTGGTGCCAGTGAGCCCGTCGAATCATTATGCCAACTACCTTAAGGCCTGTATGGGATTGGAGAAAACGAGATCGCCCTTTGCGATTGCGGGACCTTTAAGCCAAGTGTTTACCTTGGGTGTGATGGCACAAAAGTTAAATACCAAATTGTTATTTGACCGAAAAACCAAACAGATTACCAATAATAAACTGGCTAACCAATTGCTGGTAGGTGCACCTCCAAGAAAAGGATGGGAGCAATATTATAAAGTTTAGAACTTCTTTAGGGATTATTTTAGCCCTTGATTGAAACAAAATAGACGCAATTGTTTGCGTCTATTTTGTTTTACTTCGACAATGAAAATGAAGTCAAACATCAATAATTATGCCGCGCATTGACGCACTTATTTCCTATTCGTTTTTTTCATCATAAACCAAAAGCGCTTAGCAACAATTGATTCATTTTAAGCTCAAAAATGATCACTTTATTAGCTTTGATTTGCAAAATATAAAGCTACATTTGACCATGAAACCACTAAACTTAAAACTGTACGATATCGCCCGTACTAAAATGAAATTTAACGACGACGATGCCATGGAATTTGTCTCAAGCATTCATGAACTCAATGACCACAGATTTGAAAATCTGGTCACCAAAGAATTTTTGAACGAAAAGATGAATGAGATAAATACTCGATTTAATAGTTTGGAATTATCCTTTGAGAAAAAATTCAATAAAATAGATCAAAAGTTCATCACATTTGAATCTGCTACAAATCAAAGATTCAATCAAAATCAATCTAATATTGATCAGAGATTCACCACATTTCAAGCAAATATCGACCTGAAATTCTCTGAATCTCAATCTAATGTTGATCAGAGATTCAAAGATGCCGAATCATTCAATAGCCAAAAGTTCACCGAAATTAAAGCTAGCATCGACACGAAAATTGCTGAAGCAAAATCTGATTTAACTAAATGGATGTTTATTTTTTGGGCTAGCCAAATGACTATTACATTGGGTATTCTTTTATTAATTCTTAATAAATAATAAAAACCACACCTTAACATTTCTGTTGTTGCGAACTGCTTTTAAGCCCAAAATCAAATGATTGACTTTGATAGCATAACACTTTAAAAATCAGGTTTAAGTAAAAACTATCTAAACCTTTACCTTTTTGCCCGTGCGAACAGCCTCATAAATCGCATCCACAATGCGCAAATCCCTTAAGCCTTCTTCCCCATCCATTGGGATTACAGGCTGCTTGCCATCCAATAAAATCTTAGCCATTTCATCCATTTGAACCGTTTGATGCGTCACATGTGGAAACTCGATTTCACCTTTGTTCGTCCTAGCCATGATTGGACCATAACCCGTAGCGGGTTTCAACTCAGCAAATCCCTTGGTTCCATCCATAAAAAAGCGGTCCAAATTATTTAAGGCATAGGTCGATAAACAAGAGGCGACCGCACCGCTAGGGAAACCCATTTGGAACTGAATCGTCTCATCTACCCCCTCCTTAAATTTCACAAAGTCCGTCTTCGTTTCTTGTGCTGTCACCCAAATAGGCTCCTCACCAATCATATATCGAGCGCCATTGATCGAGTAAATTCCAATATCCATCATGGAACCTCCCCCGGCCAAGGCCTTATTCAACCTCCATTGCTTCGGATCCCCTATCACAAAACCAGACAAGCCTTGGAAAAACAAAATCTTCCCAAATTCGCCTTCACGACGCATGCGGACAACTTCTAAAGTCTTTGGCTCAAAATGCATGCGGTAACCGACCAACAAATGAACCCCAGCCTTCTTGCAATAATCGATCATTTCTTTTCCCTCCTTGGCATTCAAAGCCATCGGCTTTTCTACAATCACGTGCTTGCCCGCGCGTGCAATCTGGATCGCATTGTCTTTATGCAAAGCATTAGGTGTGGTGATATACACCGCATCCACTTCCTTGTTGTCTTTGATTTGATCCACGGTCGAGTAAGTATAGCGACTCGACTCTGGGACTTGATATTTCTCGCCCCAGGAGGCCAATTTAGCCGGTGTGCCACTGACCAAAGCCGTAATTTTCACTCGAGGACATGCTTGAATCGCTTTGGCCACCATATTGCAATATCCTCCCAAGCCCATCAAAGCTACCCGTAAAATTGGGCCATCGGCCACCACCGTGTTAGAAATTTGAGGCGCAGTCAAAACTGATTTTTCAAGTTCATTCACCGCAGAAGCGGCAAAAGGCATCGCCATTAAGGGCAACGAAAGTCTTTGTATAAAATCTCTCCGAGTACTCATAGGTTCAATATTTTTTTGTTCTTAATCCTTAAATTCACGTTTACTGACTACATCTGACTTAGGAAAATCAGCTGGGATGGGAATATCCACCTTACCAGTCGCCACCCATTGTGTTCCACGCAAGATACTCGTGATAAATCCCACACAACTCACTGAATAATCGGCGTGTCCCATAGGCGTGTGGAAAATTCTTCCTTTGCCATAATTGATCGTTAATAACATAGGCTCATGTCGGCCTGATCCCTTATTTTCAATCGACGAAAATGACGTTCCCAACACCTCCATATTCTCGGCAGGTCCCCTTAATCGATCATACATCTCATCTTGCGCATGCATCCAAGTCAAAGGCATTCCCTTAGTAATCGGATGATTTGCATTACGAATCGTAATTTGATAATCTTTCTGTGGTCCATGTGAACCCGCACGACCAGGAGCCATGTCGCGGACCAATTGGTTATTTAGGTCATAATAGACATAAGGACCATCTTTCTCGGTCCGATTACCCCAACCCCCAATACCAATCATCTGATTATAGGCGGGCCACTCAGGAAATGAATTATCCGCCGCGTGAATGATCACCAAACCGCCGCCTTTTTTTATAAATTTATCAAAATCCTCTTGCGTTTCTTTTGGCCACGGCGCAGCATTCCAACCAAAATTACAGATCACGACATCATAAGCTGCGAAGTTGGGATGAAAACTAGAATCCATCCTCGACTTAGGCAAATCTACCGTCGCCGCAAGCCCAGAAATCTTATATTTGTTTACGTAATCTTTCCCGTTCCACGTATATTTTGTTCTTTGAACATCCACAGAAAACTTACCTGTTTCCTCTAAATAACGCTTCATCATATACGTAATCTTGGCCCATTGGTCATGGTTATTTTGACCGTCGACAATCAAGGTCTTAATGATTTTTGCTTTTACATTTTTGGGAGGAACTGCCATTAAAGCATATGAATTTGATGCTAAAAAGGCAATCAATAAAAGGACGAAGATCGGCCTCAGGGAAGAAATACTTTTCATAGGTTTAGGTTTATTTTTTTGAATTTACCAAAAAAAATAGAATATCCATTTGAAAATAAAAATTGAAATTTTTCTTTCAAAGAATTCAACCACAAAATAATTGAAATTATTCGAACCTAATGAATTATGAATTCAACTCATCTAATAAATCGAATGCCCGCTCAATAATTTGATGCATATCGTAATATTTATATTCGGCCAATCGACCCCCAAAATACACATGGGTCTCCGCATCGGCCAAAGCCTTATATTGACCATAAATGGCATTATTTGCTTGATCATTGACCGGATAATAGGGCTCTGTCACCTTCGCTACGTAAGGTTCAGGATATTCATACGTAATACAAGTCGTATCCGTTTGACCAAACTCAAAATGCTTATACTCAATAATACGCGTATAAGGGACTTCCGCATCCGTATAATTCATCACGGGAACTCCTTGATAATTATCCGTATCCGTTAATTTCTTATGCTCAAAACGCGTGGTTTTGTATTCCAAAGGGCCAAATTGATACTCATAATATGCGTCAATAGGGCCAGTAAATATGATGTGACGGGCTTTGGCATCCCAGGCCGACTTATCCGCTAAATAATCTGTTTCTAATTGGACCTCTATTCCAGCGAGCAATTGATCGAAAATCTGGGTATACCCACCGATAGGAATACCTTGGTATGGATCGTTAAAATAGTTGGTATCGTAGGTAAAACGAACAGGAAGTCGCTTAATAATCTCCTTAGGCAATTCATTTGGGGGCTTCATCCATTGCTTGGACGTATATCCCTTAATCAGTTTCTCGTACACATCTCTTCCCACAAGTTTGATCGCCTGCTCCTCTAGGTTTTGTGGCTCCCCTATTTCCTTCGACTGCTCAGCAATAATGGCCTTCGCCTCATGTGGATGCGTCACTCCCCAGAGCTGGTTGAATGTCCACATATTAAAGGGAAGGGCAAATAATTCGCCTTTGTAATTTGCAATGGGCCGATTGGTAAAATGATTGAACGTAGCAAATTGATTAATCCACTTCCAAACACGCTCATTGGACGTATGAAAAATGTGCGGTCCATACGTGTGCATATTAATGCCGTCAATTTTTTCAGTATGGCAATTTCCGCCTATATGCTTCCTCTTCTCTAAAACAAGGCATTTAAAACCCTTATCTGTTAACTCCCTTGCACAAACGGAACCAAAAAAACCTGAACCAACAATAATATAATCGTACATTATTTGTAAATTTTATTTTTCAATGGATAAATTTCCGTAAAAAAAACATGATTAAAAAATGATACCAGTTTAATATGCGAACAATCATAGATAATCTAAATCAATTAAATTAATCCGCAGCTTTACTAAATTACAGACTTTTTAAATTTAGTAAAGTGGGTAAAGGTTTTTGAAAATTGAAAATTTAACATAAAAAAAACTCTATTTAAAACGCTAAACTATGAAAAATTCCTCCAGAAGAAATTTCTTGAAATCAAGCTCATTAGGTACAATTGGCCTAATGGGTGCTGCGAAAGAAATAAATCAAACACAAACTTTTCTACCAAAGAAACCATTGAATTCCAAGGCTAAATCCAAAAGAGATTTGATGGAAGATGTGCTCCAAAAAGGATCTAAATCCGATTATATACCCGCAGGATTTTTTATGCACTTCAATAAAAAAGGAGATGAAGCGGTTAAAGCCCATATGAATTATTTCAAAGCGACTCAAATGGACTTTGTCAAAATTCAATTTGATGGAATGAGTCTGCCGCTAAATGAGCAAATAAAAACAGCGAAAGATTGGTATAAGCAACCGATTATGCCTGAGTCCTTTTTTGAGCCTATTTTATATGTCATTAAAAATCTAGTCAAAGAAGCGAAATCTGAGGCCATGATTATTCAAACACTTTACTCTCCTTACCAAATGGCCAAACAAGCCGTGCCCTGGGAGTTGCTTGTTAAACATGTCAAAGAAGATCCAGAAGCAGTGTGTCGCGGCATGGAAAATGTAACGCTTTCGATATTAAACTTCGTTCAAGCCGCTGCCAAATTAGGTGTGGATGGGTTTTATACCTGCGCGCAAGGGGGTGAGACAAATCGCGTGGCCGACTACCAATTATTCAATCGGGCAATTAAGAGTTTTGATATGCTTCTATACAAAGAAGTATCCCAATTAGTACCTTACAATATCCTTCATATCTGTGATTACGATGGCG
>CAIZMB010000017.1 GCA_903933935.1 uncultured Cytophagaceae bacterium | reverse complement strand
TTTGTAAATCCACTTTGAATCTTCAGAGTGGATTTATTGTTTTTTATTGTTTGTAGAGACGCGATACCTCGCGTCTGTTTACTTATATTTATATGGTATATAAATTTTAATTTACACGCCTAAAAAAGACGCGAGGTATCGCGTCTCTACAATTCTTCCCTAGTAAAGCACCCAAGTATCCTTCGAACCTCCTCCTTGAGAGGAATTTACGACCAAAGAGCCCTTACGTAACGCCACACGAGTTAATCCACCAGGCATAACATTTACGCCATCTCCGTATAAAATATAGGGTCTTAAATCGACGTGCCTGCCTTCTGCATGGTCATCAATTAAGCAGGGTACTCGGGATAATGAAATTGTAGGCTGAGCAATATAATTTCTTGGATTAGCCAAAATATACTTTTTGAAATTCTCTTGTTCTTCTTTGGTCGATTTGGGACCGATCAACATCCCATAACCACCGGCCTCATTAGCCTCTTTGACCACAAGATCGCCAATATTTTCTAACACAAATTTCAAATCATCCGGTTCACTGCAGATATACGTTTTTACATTATCAATGATGGGATCTTCCCCTAAATAATATTTAATTATTCGAGGCACATAGGCATAAATAACTTTGTCATCGGCAACTCCCGTTCCAGGAGCATTGGCTAGGGCCACTTTTCCTTTTTTGTATACATCAAATATCCCTGGAATTCCAATTAAGGAATCCGGATTAAATGTTTTTGGGTCTAGGAATGTATCATCAATTCGCCTGTAAATAACATCTACTATTTTGAAACCTTTGGTCGTTCTCATTTTTACATAGCCTTCGTGAACGACTAAATCACGTGCGTCGACTAACTCGACACCCATTTGTTGGGCCAAATAGGAATGTTCAAAGTAGGCTGAATTGTAAATTCCAGGAGTAAGCACTACCACAGTAGGTTCAGGTCTATCACTAATGAATCGGAGCATTTGCAATAGCTTATGCGGATAATCAGCAATGGGTCTAATTTGGGTTTTTGCTACAACTTCAGGAAATGTTTGTTTCAACAACTCCCTGTTTTCCATCATATAGGAAACACCAGATGGACATCTTAAATTATCTTCTAAAACCATATATTCACCATCATTCCCCCTGATTAAATCCGTACCTGTGATATGGATCCAAATATTTTTAGGCGGTTTAATGCCCATGCAGGGCTCTAAAAAGTTTTTTGATGAGTAAATGACTTCCTTTGGAATGATGCCATCTTTGATAATTTTTTGATCTGAATAGATGTCAGCCAAAAACAAATTTAAGGCCGTAATTCGCTGAATTAATCCCTTTTCCATTTTCTCCCATTCTTGGGCACTAACAATTCTTGGGATTATGTCAACGGGCATAATACGCTCTGTTCCTTCATTTTCTGAATATACATTGAACGTAATTCCCATAGCCATCAATGCTCTCTCGGCAGAAATTTGTCGACGCATGAACTCTTCCTTAGTAAGCTGTTCAACGCGGTCTTTAAAAAATGTATACCCTGATCTAGTTTGACCATCTTCGGTAAACATTTCGTCAAAAAAGCCCTCTGAGTTGTAGTTGTCAAATGTGAAATTCATAGGCATGAAAATTTTAAATAGCTT
>CAIZMB010000016.1 GCA_903933935.1 uncultured Cytophagaceae bacterium | reverse complement strand
GGGAAGAAATTGAAACAATAATGAATTCTTAAAATGAACCCATTTTCAATTTAAGATTCAATTTAAATACACAAATTATTAGTAAATAACATTAATGAAAAACCTCCGAAATTTTTGCATCATCGCACATATTGATCATGGTAAAAGTACTTTGGCAGACCGATTAATTGAATTCACCAATACGGTTCAAAAGAGAGATATGATGCATCAATTATTGGATGACATGGATTTAGAAAGAGAAAGAGGGATTACCATCAAGTCTCATGCGATTCAAATGCAATATCCCAAAGATGGTGAATTATATACGCTTAATTTAATTGACACACCGGGCCACGTAGATTTCTCTTATGAAGTTTCAAGATCTATTGCAGCTTGTGAAGGTGCATTGTTAATTGTGGATGCATCACAGGGGATTGAGGCACAGACCATTTCAAACTTGTACTTAGCCATCAATCACGATTTAGAAATTATACCGGTTTTGAATAAAATTGATCTTCCTGGGGCAATGCCAGATGATGTTTCAGATCAAATTATTGATTTAATTGGTTGTAAAAAAGAAGATATTATTCATGCGTCCGGAAAGGAAGGAATCGGAATACAAGATATTTTAGATGCTGTCATCGCTAGAATTCCATCGCCAAAAGGTGATCCAGAAGCGCCATTACAAGCACTTATTTTTGATTCAACTTTTAATTCATATAGAGGTATTGAAGTAATATTCAGAGTATATAATGGAGAAATTAGGAAAGGAGATCGGGTTAAATTCTTAAATACAGGTAAGGAATATTTTGCAGATGAAATTGGCACCTTAGGTTTAGAGCAAGAACCAAAAGCACTCATTAAAACCGGTGATGTAGGATACTTAATTTCAGGAATTAAAGAAGCAAAGGAGGTAAAAGTTGGTGATACGATTACCCATGTATCAAATCCATGTAAATTAGCAATACAAGGATTTGAAGAGGTAAAACCTATGGTATTTGCTGGAATTTATCCAGTAGAAACATCCGAATTTGAAGATTTAAGGGATGCCATGGAAAAGCTTCAATTAAATGATGCCTCTCTTGTTTGGGAACCAGAAACATCAATGGCTTTAGGTTTTGGATTTAGATGCGGATTTCTAGGGATGTTGCACATGGAAATCGTGCAGGAAAGACTTGAAAGGGAATTTGACATGACCGTTATTACCACCGTCCCATCCGTAAAATTTAAAGTGCTTACTACAGCAGGTGAAACCGAATGGGTATCAGCGCCAAGTGAATTGCCCGAACCTAATCTCATCAATATTATAGAAGAACCCTATATTAAGGCACAAATTATTACCAAATCGGAATATACAGGGGTAATTATGAGTTTGTGTATGGATAAGCGAGGTATACTAAAAAATCAAATATATTTGACTACCGACCGAGTCGAATTAACGTTTGATATGCCATTATCTGAAGTTGTTTTTGACTTTTTTGATCGTTTAAAAACTATTTCAAGGGGTTATGCGTCTTTGGACTATGAATATAAAGGATATGAACCAGGTGAAATGGTTAAATTAGATATTATGTTGAATGGCGAAAAAGTGGACGCATTATCTGCCATTGTACATCGAGATAAAGCGTATGATTGGGGAAAAAGGTTATGTGAGAAATTAAGGGAATTATTGCCACGCCAACAATTTGAAATAGCTATTCAAGCGGCCATAGGACAAAAAATAATTGCTAGAGAAACGGTCAAGGCATTACGAAAAGATGTGTTAGCTAAGTGTTATGGGGGTGATATTTCTAGAAAACGTAAATTACTAGAAAAGCAAAAGAAAGGTAAAAAGAGAATGAGGCAGGTAGGAAATGTTGAAATTCCGCAAGAAGCCTTTATGGCTGTCTTGAAATTAGATTAAGACAAATAATTTTTTT
>CAIZMB010000015.1 GCA_903933935.1 uncultured Cytophagaceae bacterium | reverse complement strand
CCTGTCTAACGCTCAGAATATACCTGTAATACATCCGATACCAAGTAAAAAACAAGTTGATTGGCAAGCCCTAGAATATTATGGCTTTATTCATTTCAATATGAATACCTTCACAAATTTAGAGTGGGGAGAAGGACAGGAAAATCCTTTAAGTTTTAATCCTACAAATTTAGATTGTAACCAATGGGCAAGGATAGCCCAGAGCGCCGGAATGAAAGGTTTAATTTTAACTGTTAAACACCATGATGGATTTGCTTTATATCCATCAAAATATACAAAACATACTGTAGCTAAATCAAATTGGAAAAATGGTAAAGGCGATGTAGTTAAAGATTTATCCCAAGCATGTAAAAAATATGGCATCAAATTTGGCATTTACCTATCTCCGTGGGATAGAAATCATCCTGATTACGGAACCGATAAGTACAATTTAGTTTATGCAGCCATGCAAAAAGAATTATTAACTAATTACGGCCCCATTTTCGAATTTTGGTATGATGGAGCAAATGGCGAAGGCCCTAACGGAAAAAAACAAATCTATAATTGGCCTTTATTCAATAATACTGTTTTGAAATATCAGCCTAATGCAATACAATTTTCAGATTCAGGACCGGATATTCGTTGGGTAGGTAATGAACGTGGATTCGCTTATGATCAAACATGGAGTCCAATAAACCGCAATGAGATTTACCCTGGCTTTCCTCAGTTTGATTTATACCGAAATGGCCAACAAAATGGTACTCATTGGGTTTCACCTGAGGTCGATGTTTCCATAAGACCAGGTTGGTATTATCATGCTGACCAAGATACAAAAGTAAAGTCTCCTGATTCATTATTGAAAATTTTTGTAGCTTCAGTAGGTAGAAATGCGAATTTACTGCTTAACATACCTGTCGATCGAAGGGGTCTAATTCATCCGAATGATTCTACATCCATGATGGGATTTAAACAATTAAGGGATAAAGGTCTTGTTAATTTATTGACTAAAAACGATCAAATTTCAACTTCATCAAATTATTCAGGAAATTCTAATTCACGATTGATTGATAAAAGTATAAAATCTTTTTGGGCGGCTAATAATACGGATCAAACGCCTAAGATTAACATCAAATTTCAGGAATCTAAACTTATGAATGCTGTATTAATTCAAGAACCTATATTTATGGGTCAAAGAATTATTCAATTTAAAGTTTTGTTGACCGATGAAAATGGGGTAAAAGAAGAAATAATTTGCCAGACTATAGGGAATAAACGAATCGTACCTTTTAAGCAGAAAAAAATAAAATATATTGAAATTGAATTCTTGAAATCTAGAGGCCAAGTACTTATATCGAATCTAGAAGTGTTAAACCTTATTTCAACACGTAACGAACCGCTTTACCAGTAAATGTATAACCAGTCGTTGTGCTTGTGCTAAATACTTGATATTTAACATCGATTAATGCGCTTGCGCCAAGGGCTAATGCAGATTCGATCATTTTATTTAAGAGATTTTGTTTCTCAGTCTGATGATTTCCTCGATAGAGCATTTTTCCATTTTGAGTTTGCTTTTCTTCTAATAGAATTTCTTGGGTTAAACTAAGTGGTTCGATGACTTCGAATTTTTGTTTAGGTGTCTCATTAAAATAAACCACGTCTATTTCATATTTGCGAGGTATTTCGAAACCTAAACCGTCATGCCTCTCTGTAGAACCATCTTTAAAATTGGGCGTATAATAGGTACTTTGCTTTAATTGATTCTTGCATGATAAACACAAGCCAATAATTGTAAATACCGAAATTAAATTTAAAATATTAAATGGTTTCTGAATCATAAATAATTACTTTTTCCCAAAGATGAGCACAATTTTTAATGAATTCTAAATGTTCTGGAGCTACTTGATAAAAATCATGTCCCGCCTCATCATTAAATGTGGTTAAAAGGCAATAGCTGTAGGAACGATCTATTACAGGACGATCAGTACTCGCAGGTGCGCCTACATTAAAATGCACAATGGTCTTTATTTCTGATAATAATTGAACTTCTTTTTCAAAAAATAAGACTTCATCTTTATTTAAAGACTTCTTTAGCCAAAAATTTACTACGTGAACAAACATAATTAGATTAATTTTTCTTTTTTACAACGATTGATCAATTTTATTCTTAATTCTTCAGAACCCATAGCTAATGGCCTTCTAACTTGGGATTGCATTAAGCCCAAAGATTCTAATATTAATTTAACGCCAACTGGGTTTCCTTCTTCATACAAGTATGAATCGATTGCTAAAAAATGACCTAATATTTTTTGTGCTGAAACAAAATCGCCCTTCAATGCAAAGTGGATCATTTCAGAAAATTTGTTGGGTAATGCATTAGCAATCACTGACATAACCCCTACTCCTCCAATGGAAATAATGGGTACAGCTTGAACATCATCCCCAGAAATTAGTAAAAAATCATTGGGTTTGTGAAAAGCGATTTCAATACACTGTTCAATAATACATGACGCTTCCTTGATACCGATGATATTAGGATGTTCAGCTAAATTTAATACTGTTTCAGGTGATAAGTTAATTCCAGTCCTACCCGGAATGTTATACAAAATTACCGGTACTGGACAAGCATCAGCGATCGCTTTAAAATGATCTATCACGCCCCTAGAACTAGGTTTGTTATAATATGGAGCAACGGATAGAATAGCATCAATCCCGTCAAATGATGTATTTTTTATTTGACCTAACAAAGATTCTGTATCATTTCCACCGATTCCATAAACTATGGGTAAATGTTTTGCATTGGATTCTTTTATGGTTTCAACAATCTTTTTCTTCTCATCAGATGTAGTCGTCGCAGATTCACCTGTGGTTCCTTGAACTACTAAATAATCGACACCACCTTGACTCACATGATTAATTAAATCACTAAGTGATTTCCAATCAATACTTCTATCTTGGAGCATAGGCGTTACCAAAGCGGGAGCAACTCCATGAAATTTAGGTAATTTATTTACTTGCATATGATTATAGAAGGTTTAAAAACTCTTCTTCTGTTATTATTTTTATCGATAATTGATTTGCCTTCTCTAATTTTGATGGCCCCATATTATCTCCTGCGATTAAATAATCTAACTTAGAAGAAATACTAGAGACCACTTTTCCTCCATTCAAAATAATCTTATCCCTCAAACCGTCTCGATCAAAATTCTGAAAAACACCCGAAATTACGAAACTTTTACCTTCTAAACGTGTACTTTCTATTTCTAATTCTGAATTTTCTTCACTTAACTGAACTTTAGATTGCCCTAACCGATTAATTAAATCAATATGATCTGTTTTGCTAAAAAATGAAATGATACTTAATGCGATTCTATCCCCTATTTCAGGAACAGCTATTAATTCATCATAACTAGCTGCCCTTAAATTATGTATGGATTTAAATTCAATAACTAATTTTTCCGCAATCGTAGCACCTACATGTCTAATTCCTAGGCCAAACAAAACTTTTCTGAAGGGAACTGATTTAGATTTTTCAATTGAACTTAAGATATTTTGAATTGATTTTGACTGGAAGCCATCTAGGCCAATAAAATCTAAGGTTGTCAGTTTATACAAATCAGCTACATCCTTTATAATTGATTTTTCGAATAAAAGATCAATCGTTTCTACCCCTAAATTTTCAATATTTAAGGCCTTTCGTTGGATAAAATGTTCGATTTTACCTTTAATTTGTGTAGGGCAAAATAAATCATTCATGCAATAATGGTTTGCCTCACCTTCTACCCTTACTAATTCACTATTACAATCAGGGCAGTTTGTAGGAAATACAAAAATTGATTTACGTGGATTCCTATTAGACATATCTACTCCAGTAATCTTAGGAATAATCTCCCCACCTTTTTCAATAAATACCATATCACCTTCGTGTAAATCCAAACGAGTCATTTCATTTGCATTGTGTATGGAAGCTCTTTTTATCATGGTACCTGCCAAATAAACCGGGTTTAAATTAGCTACTGGAGTTATATTTCCGGTACGGCCAACTTGATAACTGATGCTTAATATTTCGGTTTTTGCTATTTCGGATGGATATTTAAATGATATAGCCCATCTTGGCGATTTTGCGGTAAAACCGAGTCTTTCTTGTTGGCCATAATCATTAATCTTAATCACAATTCCATCTGTGTTTAATGGCAAATCGTTTCGCTTTAATGACCATTTTTCGATATATCCTAAAACCGATTCGATATCAGAACATTTCTCCCAAGTTTGACTAATCGGAAATCCTAGGTCAAATAATTTTATTAAACTTTCTTCGTGTGTTTGGAAGAGATTATCGTAACCTAAATATGCATAGATGTAACAATCTAAATTTCGCTTCGCTACGACCGCAGAATCTTGCATTTTAAAGGTGCCTGAAGCAGAATTTCTTGGATTTGCTAATAATGGTTCTCCTGATAATGATCGCTCATGATTGATTTGTTCAAAAATGTGATTTGGCATAAAGCCTTCTCCCCTTAATTCAAACTCAACTGGAAGAATTCCATCTTTAATTGAAAGAGGGATTGATTTAATTGTTTTAACATTATTTGTTATGTCATCTCCTCTTATTCCATCCCCTCTTGTTATTCCTTTTATAAGTTTTCCATTTTCATACCAAAATGATAAGGCTACCCCATCAAATTTTAACTCACATATATATTCATATTTTTCGTCACCCAAAGCTTTTCTAACTCTTGAATCAAATTCTTTTAAGTCCGTTTCATTATATGTGTTTCCTAAGGATAACATTGGGAAACGATGTGTGACACTTTTGAATTGCTTGGTTATAGTTCCTCCTACTCTTTGCGTCGGACTATCATTTAATACAAAAAGAGGATTCTCCTGTTCAAGTTTTTGTAACTCACTTAATAATTGATCAAAGGCCAAATCTGATATAAGGCTTTCATTTTTCTGGTAATAGGCATCATTATACTTATTAATTAGATTAATAAGTTCATCCATCCGTTTTCTAATATCCATATTAAAAAATTATTCCATAAAGTTAATTGGAATACCAATAGAAATATACCTTAGTAAATTATTTTCATACCTTTGTAATATGGAAAAATTGATCATAGCCCCATCTGTATTATCTGCTGATTTTTCAAATTTAGGTTCTGAAATACAAATGTTAAATGAATCTGATGCCAAATGGATTCATATTGATATAATGGATGGAATGTTTGTACCCAACATTTCTTTTGGTTTTCCTGTGTTAGAAGCAATCAATAAAATATCGCAAAAGGTTTTGGATGTTCATTTAATGATCGAAAAACCAGAAAGGTATTTAACAAAATTTAAAGAGGCCGGAGCTAACTTAATTACGGTTCATTATGAAGCTTGTACACATATTCATAGGACGATTCAAGAAATAAAATCACTGGGTTGCCAAGTTGGCATAGCGATTAATCCTGGTACACCCGTATCCGTATTAAATGAGATTATTGGTTTAGTTGATTTAGTCTTAATTATGTCAGTAAACCCAGGTTTTGGAGGGCAAGAATTTATACCGAATAGCATTCAAAAAACGAAAGATGTCAAGGCTTTAGCTGATAAATCTGGGAATGTAAATCTTAAGATTGAAATAGATGGTGGAGTGTCTTCGTTAAATGCTAAAGATTTAATTTCTGCTGGTGCCAATGTGTTAGTCGCGGGTAATTTTGTTTTTAAATCTGAAAACCCCAAATCTACTATTTCCGATTTGTTGAAACTTGGTGAATAAGTTATAGATGAAATTTACAAGAATAATACTCTTATTATTTTTCTGCTTGTTCTTAGAATTTCAAAGTTCTGCTCAAAAAATTCAGTGGGCTTCAAAAGTTATTTCTGTTTCAAGTGAATATACAGATCCATTATTGGGAAATGAATATAAAGCTATTCATGCGCTTGGAAAACCTAGTAAGTATCCCAAATTTGCAAATAGTCCTAGTGCATGGCAATCCTTAACTCCTGACAATCCTTCTGGTGAATATATTATTGTTGGTTTTGATACCTTACAAAAT
>CAIZMB010000014.1 GCA_903933935.1 uncultured Cytophagaceae bacterium | reverse complement strand
TAAACTAATCCCCTCCCTCAGTAAAAAAAATCCCGAAAAATTTAAAAATCTTTTAGCTAAATACTCAGAGTGGGCCTCAAAAATGCAAGTCAAATGAAATTGAAAATTTCTTTCTTATTTCTCTTTTTAGTAAGCAAAAGTCTAGGTTTTTCTGTAGCTCCTAGGGAAGTTTATTCCAAAGAACGTATCGCAAAAACCATAGCCATAGCGGATAAAAATTTAGCTCAAAAACCCATTACGGTTACCGCCACTCAATGTCCGAGATCAGCTGGAGGCCTTAATGATTTTTATTCAGAAGGCGATTATTGGTGGCCCGATCCTGCAAATCCAGATGGTCCTTATATTCAAAGAGATGGAGAGACTAATCCGGAAAATTTTGTGGCACACCGATTAGCCATGATACGTTTCAGTGAGATTGTCGGTTCACTCGCCTCTGCCTATACATTCACAAAAAAAGCTCAATATGCTAAAGCGGCTATTCCGCATTTTAAGGCTTGGTTTGTGGACCCATCCACGCGCATGAACCCTTCCCTATTATATGCACAGGCAATTAAAGGAAAAGCAACGGGGCGCGGCATTGGAATCATTGATACCATTCATTTTCTAGAAGTAGTCAAGGCCATGGAAGCCCTAAAAAGTCAAATCGCCCCAGAAGATTATGCGGCATTTGTCGCTTGGTTTAAGGAATATGTACTCTGGATGACGACGCATCCTTATGGAATGGCTGAAAGAGATGCGTTAAACAACCATGGAACTTGCTGGGCGCTCCAAGTGGCCGTATTTGCATCTTTTACAGGTAACGCCTCTTTGATTGATTTTTGCAGAAAACGCTTTCGAACAAATTTTATTCCGGACCAAATGGCGGCTGATGGATCATTTCCACTTGAATTAAAACGGACAAAGCCCTACGGTTATTCCATATTTAATTTAGATATCATGAGTACGCTTGCTCATGTGTTGAATATGTGGGACTGGCAAATGCCTGATGGACGGTCGATTAAAAAAGGAGTATCCTATCTATTTCCATTCATCAAAGATAGAAGTCGGTGGACCTATCCGGCTGATGTCATGTATTTCGATCAATGGCCTATCGCGCAAAGTTTTCTGTATTTTTCTGCGATTCATGGCGATGATAACAGTTTGGCTCTTTGGAAAAAACTGGATAATTTCCCTACTAACCAAGAAGTCATCCGGAATTTCCCGATTCGAAATCCCATTTTATGGAACCAAAAACCCTTTTAATTTAGGGTAAAATAAGGTGAATTTCGTATTTGATTCCACGATCCGCAAGAATGATCACGTTGCCGGAATCATCGATGTCTGTTGGCTTAAAACTAGCCACCATTTCCTTATCTATTTTGTCAAAATCAATGTGAATAACTTGGCAACCTTGAATTTCTACAGAAGTTGAAAACTCAAGGTTGTTTTTAGGTTGTTGGCCTTTTTGCTCAACCTTGATCATCGCCTTAAAGGGACCATCTTCAAACGTGCAGCCAAAATTCGGCGCCTTGTATTCAGTGGTTTTTTTTGTTTGTGCAGATGTCTCTGCACAAACACCCATAAAAAAAATGACACATAAGGCCTTGATCAAATAATTTGATCGGTAAATCAGTGGGGCTATTTTTAAATTAATATGCATTATTGGCCAAAGTTCTTGTTCGGATTAGCACCTAAAACATACCTAATTTTTCCCCCTTTAATTAGGTCAGGATGTGAAATCCAAGATTTTATCGGCTTGCCATTGAAACTCGCCTGCTGGATATACATATTGTCCTGAGAATTATTTTTTGTCTCTATGGAAATTGTTTTTCCTGGATAAAAATCAGGATTTAATTTAATTTCAATTTTATCAAAAATAGGGCTGCTTAAATCGTAATAGGGCGTTTGAGCCACACCACCATCCATACTAAATAGGCCTATTTTCATTAATACGGCTAATGATCCCATGAGTCCCTGATCCTCATCACCACTATATCCATAATCGGGCGACAGGCCTGAATAAACTTTTTCGATGACCTTACGGGTCCATTTTTGGGTCAACCAAGGCGCCCCGATTTGATTGAAAATATAGCTCGTTTGAATGGAAGGCTGGTTCCCAAAGTTTAAATAAACTCGACGATTTTCCTCCTGAATTTCCTTATCATGAGATTTTCCACTAACAAAATCATGAGCAGACGCTTTTTCAAAAGACTCATTTAATTTTGCCACCGCTTTATCTTTTCCTCCCATTAAGTTGGCCAATCCTTTTAAATCATGTGGTACAAACCAAGTCCATTGGGCTGCATTTCCTTCTTCCCAACCATGGTCATAACGTAAAATATCCACTGATTTCTCCCAGTTTCCATCAAGATTTTTGATCCACATCCAACCTAATTCTGGGTTCCATATATTTTTAAAATTCTGCGAGCGCTTCATGAACAATTGATAATCATCTGTTTTTCCTAAGGCCTTTGACATTTGGGCTAAAGAGAAATCCTGATAAGCATATTCAAGCGTTTGCGCAGATCCATCCATGTGAAAACCATATCGGATATTACTGATGGGATGAGGCACATAGCCGCGCTCCATGTAATATTCAATTCCACCACCCTTAAAAGTCTTGTGCTCATAACCTGCCTTGCTCATCATACCTCCCGGAAAATGATTTTTACGCATGCCTTCATATGCCTTTTGTATATCAAAACCACGAATCCCTTTTTGGTATGCACTTACAATAAATGGAGTCGAAGATGCTCCCGTCATCACATAGGTGTAATTTCCACCCGCGGGACCTCTCGGAATTAAGCCTCCGTCATCATACATCATCAACATCGAATTAATGAACGATTCGGTCACCTCAGGATAAACCAAATGCCACAAGGTATTGATGGTCCATTGTGCCCCCCACATGGCATCAAAATTATGGTGATTAAATTTCGGTTGGCCATTCGCCTTCAACGGAATTTGGCCCGTGCGTGGTTTATCGCCCGTCATGTCCAAATATTTACCATTTACATCGCTGACAATCCTTCTCCCTTGCAAAGCATGAAATAAGTCCGTGTAAAATCTTTTCTTGGCCACTTCATCCTTGCCATCCACCTGAATACGACCTAACCATTCATTCCATTCAGATTTACTTTCTTCCACGACACGGTCAAAATCCCAGTGAGGAATTTCCGTTTTCAGGTTTAAACCTGCTTGCTCAGTACTCACATAGGAGATGGCGACTTTCATCAATCGCTCTTCATTTTTGTCCGTTGGGAAACTCACATAAACCCCTATTTTCTCTCCTTCAATCTCATTAGAAAAAGCTTCTAATTTACCTTTTCTCCATGCGGCAATTTTAGTAAATGGCTTATCAAATTCTACAACAAAATAAACGGGCAGAATTTTTGGTCGGCGTACCGCAGGCGACATGATGGCATAGCCTTCAATTCGACGATCACCGACTTGCTTAACATACGCACTTTGAGTATCAGATGGTCCTAAAAAAGTAGCAAAATCGAATAATATTTGACTTTGATCCGCCTTTGGATAGGTATATTTATGAAATCCTACACGGGTCGTTGCCGTCAACTGCGCTTTAATCTTATATGATTCCAAATAGACTTCATGGTATCCTGGTTTGGCTATTTCCTTGGCATGCGAAAAAGTGGATCCATATTGACCTGAACCTAATTGGCCTTTAAATTCCCCCGTGGTAGGTAACACAGGGACCCCCGATAATTGCCAACCGTGAATGTGGCTAAAGCATTTAATGCTATCTGATTTATATCGATATCCCGCTCCCCAGTCACTTTGAACACCATTATCAGGGCTTAGATTGACCATACCAAAAGGCCGACTGGTCGAGTTAAAGAAAAACCAGCGAGAATTAGATGAATCTAAAAATGGATCCACTAAATCAGATGGAGAGAATTTATCATGACCTACAATACTTACTTTTTTCGCTAAATCGGAATAAGAAATGTCTTTAAAAGCTTTAAAACCTTCGATCAATATTTCTTCTGAATCGGCCCAATGAATTTCAGCAATTTGCTGGTATGGCCACACCTTGTCTTTTTTAATGTAAGGGATTAAAAAATCCAAGCACTTCTTAATTGACGCACCCTCAGGTGTTTGATAATGCCATAAATCAACATTCAATTTTTGCGCAAATTCAGCTAAATAAAAGAAGCCTCGGAGATTCATTAATGAATAACCAAAAGACTTAGTTCTGGCCAATTCATGCGGTTGTGATCCGTCGGGCTTCAACTGCGAAGCCATTCGAGATTTCGTAATTTCTAATTGGCGCCTGGCCAACTCATTTTCGCCCAAAAACATAGCAAAATTGACAATTTGAACATCATAATAAGTGCCATGGTTATTATGCTCATCAGCTTCATCCTTACCGATGGAACTTTCAATAAGCCAAGTCAAAAAGTCCTTAAACCAGATTTTTAATGCTTGATGATCGGATTTACGCCAATGCGTAGATGCTTGCAATTTCTCTGCCGCGTCCGTGATTTTAATCAGAAATCGGGTTTCAATGATGCCAATTCCCCGACCTGTATTTATGCCAGGAATTCCTTGGCTAAAATTCAAATTTGGATTCTGTTTTGTTTTTGGATCTATAAACCAAGTCTTAATTAATTGAGAGGCAAAGGCCGCATATTTTTCATTTTTGGTTTTTTGAAATGCTTGTGTCAATAATTCCACATCGTCAATCAGTTCATCCATTTCATCCGAATCAGTGATTCCCTTTATTTCAGGATTTTTAACACCATCTTTCCGGATGTACGGTTTTCCATCTGGTTTACTTGGATCTGGCCACCAATAAGGTCCTTGGCTCATATAATCATGCTGGTCTCCACTAGGTGGAATTTGAGTTTTATGCATGACCGTATAAAGCTTATGTAAAGCAATGATGCGATCTGCCTTTTTAATCAGCCCGGGATTATCTTTTGCACTAAGAGAAATGAATGATAGAGTAAAGAATAAGAGTAGTAAATAATTTTTCATACAAGTAAATTAGGTCAACTTGAAAGCAAATTAGCAATGATTTATAGTGATTTAAAATTATTCTGTAATTAATTCAAAAAACAGTAAATATTTAAAATCAACCATAAAATTTGAAACACAATCTTTATATTTAAATTCAAAAAACAACCCTTTTCCCTTAAAACTAGCTCCATGAAAATCTTTAAAATTCTTACTTTTCTACTGTGTGCACAGTCCATTGCTGCACAGAGCCCAAATGCTTATAAAAAGGAAATAAAATTAGAACTGAATGAGATTTTGTCCTACTGGGAAAAGAATAGCGTAGATATCGAGAAAGGCGGATTCTATGGAGCCGTTGACGTGAATAATGTACCTAATACGCAGGCCGATAAAGGTCTAATATTGAACAGCAGGATTCTTTGGACATTCTCAGCTGCCTATCAAATGGACCCCAAACCAGGCTATAAAAAATTGGCCGACCGAGCATTTAATTACCTGAATACCTATTTTTGGGACACTAAAAACAAAGGTGCTTATTGGTCCGTGAAATCAAACGGCACACCATCTGACACCCACAAACAAGTCTATGCAGAGGGATTTATGTTGTATGCCTTTGCTGAATATTATAAAATTTCGAAAAACCCTCAAGCCTTAGAAAAAGCAAAAAGCATCTATCAGATCTTACAAACCAAATGCAAGGACCTGAAAAACGGGGGATATTATGAGGCCTATAATGAAGCTTGGATGCCGATTGAAGACAAGACGATTACCGAGGGAAAAGCAGATCAAAAAAAATCCATGAATACACATCTGCATCTGATTGAAGCCTTTGCGAATTTATATCAGGTGTATCCCGACAAAAACCTAAAAAAAGAAATTGAAACGATGCTTTCTATTTTTCACGAAAAAATTATTGCCAATGGCAAGACGCAAACATTATTTTTCACCGATGATTGGTCCCCAAGGTCGGAGGCCGTTTCTTTTGGTCATGATATTGAATCTGCTTGGCTTTTATTAGAAACTGCAGAAACCATAAAAAACCCTAGCTGGATCCAAAAAATGAAATCGCTGGCGGTCAAAATGGCCGTCGAAGCAGAGAAAGGTATTGATCCAAAAGATGGGGGCATGTGGAATGAGAAAAACCAAGGACATATCAATACCCAAAAACATTGGTGGCCACAAGCAGAAGCTATGGTTGGATATTACAATGCATATCAATTAACTGGAAATAAAAAATTCTACACTTTGAGTCTAGGATGTTGGTCTTTTATTAAAGCCAACCTAAAATCCACATCAGGCGAATGGCTTTGGGGGATCGATGAAAAACAAGAGCCTATGATTCGCAATGGAAAAATAGGCCCTTGGAAAGGCCCTTACCACAATGGAAGAGCCTGTTTGGAAATATTAAAACGAATTCATTAATCAAAAAATGGTACTCCTTTAACCGCGTATTTGCGCATCGCTTCAATATTGATATCAACGCCAACACCCGGTTCATTCGACAATGGAATAAATCCTTTGTCCAACCATTCTCCTTTGTGAATCACAATCTCTTTATACATAGGATCTGTATGGAAATACGCTTGCCATTCCAAGATTAAAAAATTCGGCACAGACGCGCAGACGTGACAAGCAGCCATCGCGCCCAAAAATGAGGACACCATATGGGGCGCAAAAGGCACATAATACAAATTCGATAAATTGGCAATGCGCTGACCTTCACCCAAACCACCCGCTTTTTGCAAGTCTGGCATGATGATATCCACCGCACCTATTTCCAACATCTCCCTAAATCCATAAGCTAGATACTGGTTTTCACCTGCACAAATAGGCGTAGAAGTGGAGTCGGTGATTTTTTTATAGGCCTGGATATTCTCGGCTGGAACAGGTTCCTCAAGCCACATTAGATTTAATGGCTCCATCATTTTGGCTACTTTCTCACCTGTGGGTGCATCGTATTTTCCATGCATGTCGACACAAATGTCGATATCGGGACCCACTTGCTTTCGGGCAGCGGCAATTTGTTCATACATACGTCTTAATTCAGCCGGACTTGCTGTCCAATTGTATGCATCATATTTATTCGGATCATTCGCTTGGTCTATGTCAAATTTGATGGCATTAAATCCCATATCCACCGCCTTCTGAGCCGCATCTGCAAAATCAGAGGGTTTAGGTAATTTAGTTTGGTATAAGGCTGTGTCCATATAGACACGGATTTTATCCCTGAATTTTCCACCAAGTAATTGGTATACCGGTAAACCCAAAGCCTTTCCAGCCAAGTCCCAAAGAGCACTTTCCACAGCCGTCAAAACGGCTACATACATGCCCGACTGAGCACCTGCGAAAAATCCACTTTTGCGTATATCCTCAAATAAACGATGGACATTTAAAGGACTTTTGCCAATGATCCTTTGGCCCATCATTTTAACTAAATGATAGGTTCCGGGAGTGGCATCCGCACCTTCTCCTACTCCATAAATACCTTGATTAGTAAAAATTTTAACATATAAATGGTAGCCTCCACGGATATACCCACATTTAATGTCGGTAATTTTCAAGTCGGCCGGGGCCGACATTTTTGGATTGTCACTAATGGCCTCTTCATACCGACCCCCCCAGTGAAACATGGATCCGGACATTAAGGCCGTTGCAGCCAATGATCCATTTTTAAAAAACTCTCTTCTATCTGATTTATTTTTCATTTTCTTACATTTTTACCAAGTCCTTCCTTTCAAAAATTCTTGTATTTGAGCCTTAGGGACTGGTAGTTTGTCTATTTTATCATTTAACCATTTGGAGAAATCTTTTTCGATTTCCTCGCTCCATCGATTGTCAATTTGACCCGGAGTATATTTTTGCTCGCGTAAACGCTGATGCCCAAACATATCCCTCAAACGAACAATCTCGGAGGTCTTTACCACTTTTTCCAATAAATGTGGAGGGATGAAAATTACTCCGCCATCTCGACCTAAAACCACATCACCTGGAAGAACCGTTGCTTTTCCAATGCGCGTGGGGGTGTTTATTCCCACCAAAGTCGTGTTCAACTCTCCGTCAGGATTGTTTAAATGATGGGATGGATGATAGGTACGAAAAAAGGAGGTGAATCTGCCTAATTCCTTCAAGCCATTGATGTCACGAACAGCGCCATTATACACAATGCCATTGCCCGTTTTAGCATATATGGAATTACCCAAATTATCGCCAATCGTTGGACCATCTTCGTGTGCCCCAAATTGATCCACCACATACACATCGCCTTTCACTAGCATGTCAATGGGCCAGGAATTTTGTGACTTAATTCTTCCGTCTTTGGTATGACCACGGTCGTCGATCACTCGTTGGATATCAGGGCGACCCGGCATAAAAGTAGCGGTTAGCGCACGACCCACTAACACACTGTCGGGGTTTATGGTTTGCCAACCGTCTTCATAGTTATGCTTAAAGTTTGCATTTTTCAAGACAGCCCAGGCCTCCTCTAATGTAACGGATTTGAGCCTTTGCAGTAGAGCATCCGAAACTTTTGGTCGACCATCAGCAAAACGCTCCCCATTCCATAAAGGAGTTAAAAATAGCATTTCCTCCTTGGAAATTTGTTGGCCCCATGCGAATGTCGACACCAATAATAGTGCGAAAATTCCGATTATTTTTTTCATTCGGATTACCAATTTTTATCTTTTAAAATCTTGGCTAATTCCGCTTTGGACATCGGACGCTTGTCGGGATTTTCATCAGCCCATTTAACAAAATCAGCTTTGATATCATCCGTCCATTTTTGATCTATTTGCCCTGGAGTATATTTTCCTTGCTTTAAACGTAAATGACCGAAAGCATCTGTCATGCCAATAAACTCAGCGGTCGAAATTACTTTTTCAGCTAAATGAGCAGGAATAAAAATAACACCTTCTTTTTTGCCTAAGATCAAATCCCCTGGCATCACCGTCACACGACCAATGCGAATAGGGTAATTAATTCCCGTCAACATTTCATTTTTAATAAATGAAGGATCCACCCCACGTACAAAACCTACAAAACCATCAATGGCCTCAAGTCCTTCTAAATCGCGGATACCGGCGTCAAATACAACACCCGTTTTTGATTTTGCATAAATCGAGTTTCCTAAATTATCCCCGATCAACGTACCGTCGATAATCTTGCCATAGCCATCCGCTACATACACATCATTCTCTTGTAATAAATCGATAGGCCAGGAATTAGAAGCACCTTTCCGATTTTCTGATTTCCCCTTTTCCATGATCGGCGTATTAACATCTGGACGCATGGGCATGTATTGCGCCGTAAGGACACGGCCAGCTAAGGGCTTATTGGGATTTATGATATGCCAGTTTCCTTCGAATTGACTTTCATACCCTTCGCCGCGCATCACGCCCCAGGCTTCCTCAATCGAAATATTGGCTAATCTTTTCACTAAATCATCTGAAACTTTTGGACGACCATCCGGGAAACGATCACCCTTCCATTGTTGGGAATAAGTCATAATCATCTCTTTAGGCATTTGTATATTTTGACCCAAAGAAATAAACGATAAGCTGCAAGCCAAGCAGCTCAGTACGATAGCTTTAATTTTCATGATATAAATAGGTTTATGTATAGATAAAAAAGGGTGATGCGAGCATCACCCTTGTAAAATTTAAGACCATTCGCGATCCCATGAATCAATCTTGGTCCAATCATCGGTAGGTGCAAAGAACATTTCACCTGATTTCAAGTGAGCTTTGACAACCTCTTCATTTAATTCGACCCCTAATCCTGGCTTGTTTGGAACTTTGACAAAACCTTTGTTGAAAATTGGCTTTTCGATTCCAGTCACTAAATCCTCCCACCAAGGAACATCGAATGAATGATGCTCAAGCGCAACAAAATTCTCCGTTGCCGCAGCACAATGAATATTAGCCATAAAACAAATCGGAGAACCCGCAAAGTGCATTGCCATAGGAACTCCATTTTCTTCGGCATAATCGCCAATTTTCTTCGTCTCTAGAATACCACCTGAACTAGCTAAATCTGGTTGAATCATATCCACCGCGCGTCCGTCGATCAACTTAATAAACTCTTCTTTCAAGTAAATATCCTCACCGGTTAACGTTGGCGTATTGATTGCCTCCGTAATTTGACGCCATTGATCCGTATACTGCCAAGGTATCATATCTTCTAGCCAAGCTAATTGATATTTCTCTAGTGCATTTCCTAAACGAATCGCAGTATTTACATCAAAATGACCAAAATGATCCGCTGCAAGTGGGGTATCATACCCAATCACACTTCGAACTGTACCCACATAATCCGCTAAATACTGAATGCCTTTATCGGTTACTTGGATGCGTGTGAATGGATGCTTAGTCCAGCTATATGAACGAGCATTTCCCTTCGCAGATGGGTTATTCCCCCATTGCTTCTTTACATCCCAATTTTTTCCTCCCACTAAAGCTCCAGGTATGTCAGCTAATAGTTGAATACCAAAATCCATTTTCAAAAATGTCAAACCTAAATTTTGACGTTCTTTCATTTTCTTAGCAAATTCGGCTGGATCTGCGACCTCAGGAGTATCTCCATAAATACGGATATCATCACGGTACTTACCCCCTAGCATTTGATATACGGGAACACCAAAAGCCTTTCCAGCTAAATCCCACAACGCCATTTCCACTCCGCAAACACCTCCTGCAGCTCTACCTTGGCCTCCGAATTGCTTGATGATTTTGAAAATCTTCTCAACATTACACGGATTTTGACCCATCAACCTGCTTTTCAGCATCATGGCATATTTCGGACTTGCACCATCGCGCACCTCGCCCCAGCCAACTAATCCTTGGTTTGTATCAATACGAATCAAGGGACAAGTCATAGGAGCCTTATCAATGACAGCAATACGAATGTCTGTAATTTTAAGTTCAGAGGGATTACTCGATTTGTTAACTTTTTGAGTAATATACTCCATTTCCTTTTCAGGATCATGATCAAAAATCATCCCCAATGACAATCCACCTAAGGCAGAATTGCGAAGGAAATTTCTTCTTGAGTTTTCTTGAGCTTTGGCCTTATCCTCTGCTCTAAAACGTTTTACAAAATCTTTCATATGTTTTAGGTTTAAAGTATCACTATTTATGCCACCAAACTTTAGTATCTAAATCGTCTGCGCCTTGATTTGCAATGGCCGCTTTTACATTCACTGAATTCACTGAAATTTCAGAGTTTGGATACGTCATGCGATTGATGAAATCTCCTTTGATAGCCTTACCTGAGAAAGGATTAGGCGTCAATTTAGGAAAACCCGTACGACGGAAATTAGCAAATGCCTCAGGTCCATTTAAGAAACATGAAATCCAATATTGCGTATTGATTTGCTCCAAGGCCGTTGTGGTGCTAAATGGATTTGCAGCTAAATATGCGTCAACAGCAGCAGATGGAACCGATGAGTTAACATCCATATCTCCTAATTGGCTCATGTGCGCTTTCACGCCCGCCTCATAATAATCTTTGGCACTTCCTGTAACCCAACCTCTTGATACTGCCTCAGCTATCAATAAATTAGTTTGAGAAGCTGTAACTAGAAAAGCAAGAGCTGTTGTTTTATTCATACGAGTTCTATCCGCTTGACTAAAATCATAAAAACTAGCGAGACCTAAAGTCTTCACAGGTCCGCTGATCGAAGAGTTGTCATATCCAAAAGGCATTCCAATTTGAACCGCAGGATCAATTACACCCCTAGCAGCTGTTTGTTGAGTTCCTGAAGTAGCACCCACATACCTTACTGCAATTGACTTTAATCTCGGATCATTTGTTTTCTTTAAATGGTCAACGAATGGAGCAGCTAGGTAAAAATTGTTCGCTTCAGTAGCGTTTAACAATTGGCCAATGCTATTTAAATAATTAGCATCATGGCGAATAACCACATTATCCGCATTGGTCGTGATAACACCTCCGGCAACGGCTTTGGCCACCAATGATTGCGCTTGAGTTGCATCCACTTTAGCTAAGCGAAATCCGATGCGAAGCAAAAGTGAATTTCCAAATTTCTTCCATTTGGCCACATCACCCCCAAAAAGAACATCAGCTGTTTCTCTAGTTTTAGCCGCATCTAAGGCAGCCACTGCATCAGAAATATCTTTGATAATTCCAGCATAAATAGCTTGTTGTTTATCGTATTTAGGATAAACTTTTTGATCGGTATACCCTTTTCCAGCTTCTGTGTATGGAATATCCCCATATGTATCCGTTAAAACTAAAAAGGCATAGGATTGTAAAATCTTAGCCATGTTAACCAAATTAGTTCTGGCAGGATCTTTGGTTGTAGCGATCACATCATAGGTATTTCGAATCACTGAACGGTAATAACGCTGCCATATTGCTTGCGTATAATCACGGTTATCTTGATTAAAATTAGCTCCTGCTAAAACCCCAGAGTTTGGAGAAATCATTTGTTGGACTATCCCCATTTCATATTGAACGGTTGGCGACGGAGGAGTCGTATTAATTACGGCATTATTTAATGCAAAAACAGGGTTAATGGCTACTGCCGCTGTTTTGTTCACATTCAACTCGTCGAAACCCGCATCACAAGCATTGAGTCCTAATAACCCACATGCTGAAAATAAAATTATTGCTATCTTTTTCATATTATTTTTCGTTTAAAGCGAACTAAAATTTAACATTCAAATTAAATCCTAAACTTCTAGTCGTTGGCAATCCAGTTGATTCCATACCCACTAAGTTATCTGAAGAATATCCAAATGACTCAGGATCAATATTATCCACCCATTTTTTAAGGATTAATACGTTGTTAGCAACAAAACTTAATTTAACCCCCTTAATTGGTGATTTAGGGTTTAAGTGCTTGGTGAAATCGTATCCAGCTGTAATTTGACGTAATTTCCAATAACCACCATCATATACAACAGGCTCAATTAATGCTTGGGAACGAACTACTTCCCAGAATGGTTGAACACCTGCCTTAGCCGTATTTTGTCCACCTTGTGCATTCACTCCGTCCGCCACTACACCACCTTCTCTACCTTCTAAGGTCATTTTATGCAATCCGTGACGTACTGCATTGAAATTAGTTCCCGAAAGCATCATGTTTCCTAATTTGAAATCAATTAAGGCTGATAAGGAAATTCCTTTGTAATTAAACGTGTTTGTAATACCACCTACATATTTAGGAATAGCACTTCCAAAAGAAATCAAATCTGGAGTTCTTAGAGCGATACCATTAGCCCCAAAAACTCTTTTCCCATTAGCATCACGTCTGTATCCAAAGCCATAAATTTGGCCCATTTCTTGGCCTACTACCTGACGTAGTTCACCATTAAACACGTGAGTACCCACTGTAATTCTTTCTCCAGGCTTATCGGTCAATAAGCTTAAAACCTTAGTTGTGTTATAAGAACCATTCAAAGTTAAATCCCATTGGAAATCAGCCGTTTTGATAGGCACCAAATTCAATAACATTTCAACTCCTTTGTTCTCACTTTGTCCACTATTGATTAGGGAGTTAGTGAAACCTGAAGCGTCGGAAATTTGAGCAGACACGATTTGGTCGCTGGTCAACTTCTGATACACGGCCATATCTAAGGTTACGCGGCTATTGAACATTTTTAATTCTAAACCGATTTCAGATTCACGCGTTCTCATCGGTTTCAAACCTGCGTTAGGCACCACGTTTCCTTGTCCACCTCCAACGGGTTGCAAAGCACCAGCAGGATTAGCAAATAAGTTAGGGTTGATACCATAAAACAAATTGTTTGAATAAGGAGCCACATCCGTGTCTGATCCCACTTCTGCCACAGCAGCTCTTAATTTACCAAAGGTCAACCAAGAAGGCATGTTGTCAAACGCTTGCGAGAATACATAACTACCTGAAACGGAAGGATAGAAAATGCTTCTATTCGCTGGAGAAAGAGTAGAGAACCAGTCGTTACGTGCCGTTACATTTAAAAATAAATAATTTCTAAATGAGATTTCACCTGATCCATACACTGAATTAACAGATCTTTCACTTAATCCATAAACTGGATCTTTCACCCGACCATTCATGACAGTGTATAAATCTCTAACCACGAAATCCACTACTTGCGTACTATTCAAGTCGGAGCGACGATACATTTGATTACCACCGGCAGTTAAATTGAAATCAAAATCACCAAAGGACTTAGTAGCTGAAATCAAAATATCGGTATTGGTTTCTCTAAATCTTCTTGATTCTTGTGTATATGTACCATTTACAAAACCTGCAGGAGCAGGGCCAATGGATGCATGACCAGTAGGGAAGTTATTAAAATCTTGATCACGAGACCAATAATCTTGACCAACTCGACCTTGAACAAATAACCAAGGTAGGATGTTGTATTTAGCAGATATATTTCCGAAAATACGATCCCTTCTAATGTTTTGAAATTGCTTCTTCATTGTGAAGTAAGGATTCGTTCTATTTCTAAAACGAGAATATACAAACTCATCCCCATTGGCATCTGTTGCTTTTTGCTCTAACAAATCAAATGGCATCGAGTTAGCCATGTTATAAACGGCCGTTGGGATCGAGTTATCTTGATTCGCAATATTAGGTGGGTTCTTGTTATACTCATTAGAATAGTTGACATTTCCAGCCACAGAAAGCTTGGATGAAAGATCATAAGCAAATCCTAAGTTGATCGTTTTTCTATTAAACGTATTGTTTGAAACAATACCATTGTTGTCCATATTGGAAATAGACATATTAAAACCTCCTTTATCGCTATTGCTAGCAATACTTACAGTATTTGTCAAGTTCATACCTTTTACGAAGAACTTATTAATGCGGTCATAAACAGGCACATAAGGAACACTAACCCCATCAAATAACACTTGGGTCATTCCTGGCTGAAATTTCTCACCAAAAGACCACTGACCTGAAGTCGGGTTAGCCGTTGTAGGGCGTAAACCACTTTCTCCTTGGCCATATTCGTATTGATAATCTGTGAAATCCAAAGGTGTTTCATTCGTATAGTTCATATTATATGAAACTCCGATACCATTCGTTTTACCCCTAGATTTAGTTGTAATCATTAAAACCCCATCCTTAGCACGAGAACCGTATAAAGCAGCTGCCGTTGCACCTTTCAATACCGTCATTGACTCAATATCATCTGGATTTATACTGGACAAACCATCACCTCCATCAGAGGTATTTCCTCCTCCACGAACTCCAATTGAGTTATCGGAAGCATTATTACCTGGATTAGTACCAAAATTGGTATTATCGATAGGCACCCCATTAATAACAATTAAAGGTGAGTTTTGACCGGAAAAAGAAGATTGACCCCTGATACGAATTTTAGAAGTACCTGCAGGTCCAGTTCCTAAAGATGAAATGTTTACACCGGCAATTTTACCTTGTAAAGCATTCATGAAATTAGGAGATCTATTCTCTGTAATGGCCTCAGGAGTTATCGTTGTGGTTGCATAACCTAATTTTTTTGACTCCTTTTTAATACCCAAAGCAGTTACGACTACTTCGTCTAAGGCAGTTGTTTCTTCAGAAAGAGAAACATTAATCACGGACTGCGCACCTACGCTAACTTCTTTTTTTACAAAGCCAACGAATGAAAAAACGAGGGTTGCATTAGAGGGTGCATTAATGGAATACTTACCATTTGCATCCGTAGATGTACCTTGAGAGGTACCTTTTACTGCAACTGAAACACCTGCAATAGCTTCATTTCCTTTTGCAGAACTGACCATACCCGTAATTCTGGATTGGGCAAAAATCAAATTTGGCAGCATGATGGCCAAACCTAACAATAACCTTGCTAGTCTTTTTTTGTAATTTTTTATCATATTATTTTAAGTTTAGGATGCTAATATTCTTAATTATATTGAGAAAAAATTATATATTTCCTCGTTGGCGATTTTTATAATTTTTTTTTATAAATTTTCGGTTGTATTGTGTTATGATTTAAATTGAAGTTATAAACTACCGTGTTCTAATAAAATTTTAGGCTATTTAGCGCTAGAATTAATTTACCGAATGGATTGATCTTAGTTTAATATGAAAAATTTTGCGTTAACATTTCCCTTTAATGATTGCAGTGCTCACTTCCCATTTATCGAGCATTTTAGCTTTCAGACCGTTGACTCAAACAAATCGAACCCCGTATATTTACCCCAAGGAATAGGTATTCGTATTTTCTATTTTAAAGATGGGATTTTCGAAATTAGTGTTGACGGCAATAGACAAACCATGCTTCCTGGCGACTGTCTAGTCGTATGTCCTTGGGAGAATGTTGAAATTATTCCGAATCGCATTAGGCGTTCGTCCTTCTTTCATCTTATTGTCCGGACTAAATTTTTTGATGCTGATCAAGACTTAGAATTTGGGTATTGGTCTAAAATTTCCAAATATGACCAAATGGAAATTGGCGAAATTTTCAAAAACTACCATAAATTCAAAATCAATAAATCCGATTTCTTGGCCAAATTATTTGTGCAGTTGACCAATGAAATATTTGTCCACGAAATGAGCCAAAATGAAATGGTCATTCACATTATTGACCAAATCATGATTTTATTTGCGCGCGAAGCTCAAAAGTCCAGTTTAAAAACGACAGAGAACAAACAAGTAAGTCAGATTATTGAGCAAAAAATAATCAAAGATCCACTGCATCATTGGTCGGTGCCGGAGATGGCGCAGATAGCCCAACTAGGAATTACGGCGTTTAGTGAGCGCATGAAGATGGAAACGGGATTAAGTCCGATCAACTTTTTGATTAAAATACGCATTAACATTGCCATGAATTTAATGGCACATTTCAATTATAAAATAGGTGATATTGCCTATGAAACAGGCTTTTATTCGCCACAACACTTTTCGTTAACCTTCAAAAAAATGACGGGCGTCAGTCCGCACAAATACCGCAAAACCTATTATGAAAAACAACTTTAAATTATTATCCATTTCTGGGGCTGCCATTATACTCCTTGGACTTATCTTTTCAGATTCTTCCTGGGCCGGAATTTTATGGATCATTGGCGTTGCATTGATCGCCCTCTCAACCCACACCAAAGAGTCATTGAAAGGCTTCTCGTTTACCTTATGGATTGTTGCAGCAGTAGTTTTAACGCTACAATTTCCTGATCCATTCATTGGTTATGGAGATATTAAATTCAAAATCTTTATCATTCCTTTGTTACAATTACTCATGTTTGGGATGGGTTCCACCATGGAAGTATCTGATTTCCAAGAGGTCTTAAGATCGCCAAAAGCTGTGGCATTAGGTGTGTTTTTTCACTTCTCCATCATGCCTTTAGTGGGCTGGAGCATTACTAAAATCTTTACCTTCCCCCCAGAAATTTCTGCCGGCATCATCCTAGTAGCCTGTATGCCATGTGGCCTAGCCTCAAATGTTATGTCGTATTTAGCCAAGGCTAACGTAGCTCTTTCACTTACATTAACATCAGTAGCCACTTTTATTGCACCTATTTTAACTCCTTTGTTGATGAAAAATTTGGCTGGCCAATTAATCGAAATTGACCTTTATGCCATGATTTGGGAAATCAGTAAATTGGTTTTAATCCCTATCGTACTAGGTGTCATCTACAAGCGAGTGATAGGCGACAAATGGCCATGGTTCCAAGAAAAATTACCACTCATCTCGATGATCAGTATTGGATTAATTATCATTATTATCACCGCTAATGGTCGAGATGCCTTATTATCCGTTGGACCACTTTTAGTATTAGCTTGTTTCATCCAAAATATAATGGGCTTCATTTTAGGATATTGGGGAGGTAGACTCACCAAACTTCCAGAAAAAGATTGCAGAACAATCGCCATTGAAGTGGGACTTCAAAATGCAGGTTTAGCCTCAGGTTTAGCAATGGCGATGGGAAAAGTGGCGACGGTTGGACTACCAGCAGCTATTTTTGGTCCCGTCATGAACATCAATGGATCCAGCTTGGCCAATTATTGGAAAAATAAATAAGGATTCATTTTGATTTTTAATCATAAAAAAGCCTGCCAACTCATTCGAATGGGCAGGCTTTTTTATTTAGGTATCCGTTAGGCCAATTTAAATTCAGAAGTAAAATGGAATTGAATTTCAGGATTATTGGTCTGATTCATTCTTAATATCCAATCAGATTCGGCTAAAAAGACATAATTTCCATCTTTGTCTTGTGCAATGTTTTGGCCTTTTAAACGAACAAACTCTTGTAGTTTTTTGGGGTCTTCGGAGGTAATCCAACAAGCCTTTGTGACTGACATGCCATCAAAGCGACATTTAGCACCATATTCGTGCTCAAGACGGTATTGAATTACTTCATATTGAAGTTCACCCACGGTGCCCACAATCTTACGATTTCCTAACTGAGGCTGTGTGAATAATTGGGCTACCCCCTCATCGGTCAACTGGTCAATCCCCTTTTCCAATTGTTTCGATTTCATCGGATCAAGATTCATTAATTCCTTAAATATTTCGGGTGAAAAACTTGGGATTCCTTGGTAATTAAGTATTTCACCTTCGGTCAACGTATCGCCAATTTTAAAATTACCCGTATCATATAAACCTATTACATCCCCAGGGAAACCCTCTTCCACAACCTCTTTATCCTGTGCCATGAAATTATACGGATTGGCAAAACGTACATTTTTCTTCAATCGAATATGTTGGTAAAAAGTATTCCGATGAAATACCCCAGAACAAACGCGTAAAAAAGCAATTCGATCCCTATGTTTAGGATCTAAATTTGCGTGTATTTTAAATATAAAACCAGTAAATTTTTTCTCTTGAGGCTCTACAAGCCGGATATCTGTTCCGCGAGCTTGTGTAGGCGGAGCAATTTTTGTGAACGTGTCCAGCAATTCTTGAATACCAAAATTATTCACCGCGGAACCAAAAAATACTGGGGCTAAATCCCCAGATAGATAATCGGTCCGATCAAAAGGCTCGTAAACCCCTTCAATTAATTCTACATCATCACGTAATTGAGTCGCATCTCGGTCGCCCACTCGGGCATCCAATTCGGCCGTCGAAATATCCACAGAAACCACATTCTTCTCAATCTTCGTTTTATTGGCCGAAAATAAATTTAAAGAGCGATCCAATAAATGATATACCCCTTTGAAATTTTGACCCATATTGATAGGCCATGTCAAAGGCCGAACCGATATCCCTAATTTTTGTTCTAACTCGTCCAACAAATCAAATGGATTTTGACCCTCGCGATCCATTTTGTTGATAAAAATAATCACAGGTGTTTTGCGCATGCGACATACTTCCATCAACCTTTCAGTCTGTTCCTCCACCCCTTTTACGCAGTCGATCACGAGAATAACCGAATCCACAGCTGTAAGCGTCCGATAGGTATCCTCCGCAAAATCCTTGTGACCCGGGGTATCTAAGATGTTTATTTTAACCTGATTGTATTCAAAAGTCATGACCGAAGTAGCCACAGAAATACCTCTTTGGCGTTCAATCTCCATAAAGTCGGACGTAGCGCCCTTCTTAATTTTATTTGACTTCACCGCTCCAGCCGTTTGGATCGCCCCTCCAAAGAGAAGCAATTTCTCTGTCAATGTGGTCTTGCCCGCATCAGGGTGAGAAATAATCCCAAAGGTTCTCCGTTTCGCTATTTCAGTTTCTATCTGACTCATTCGATATACATTATAAAATCAAGGTGCAAAAATACGCCAAAATCCATTGGATTAAAAATACAAATGAAAGAAGCTGAATGTATGCATTCATTGAAAGTTGTCAGGCCAACTCCATTAAATACTCACAAAATAAAAATTCAGAAACCTTTTTTAAAGGTGCAAAAAAGAGGCGCAATTTCTTGCGCCTCTTTTTTTTAATTATTCTTGTTCAGATTACTATGCCCTCGACTATAAGCGAAGTAAACAATAATGCCTAAAGTACCCCATATTAAAAATGAAATCTTAGTTTCGGTACGTAAACCCCACATTAAATATAAATTACATAAAATTCCAGCGGTCGCAACAAAAGGTAAAAACTTCACTTTAAAAGGACGTTCGATATTTGGTTCACGAACTCTCAGCAACCAAACCGCTCCACATATCATGGCAAAGGCTAATAAGGTTCCTGAACTACACATTTCTGAGACTTTGTCAATTGGCGTTAATGCGGAAACAACTGACACGATACCGCCGACAAAAATAGTCGACTTCCAAGGTGTCTTAAACTTAGGATGAATCGCCGCAAATAAACCTTTTGGCAATAACCCGTCCTTCGCCATACCCAAGAAGATACGTGTTTGGGATAACATCATCACAAGCATTACTGAAGTCAATCCCGCAGTTGCGGCAATCGTTACAATGTACATCGCGATAGGCAATCCAGCACCCTCAAAAGCGGAAGCAACCGGTGCTTTCAAATCTAAGGTATCATACTTAACCATACCCGTTAATACCAATGAAACCAAAATATACAATAAAGTACAAATCAATAAAGAGGCAATAATAGCGAATGGAACATCCTTAGTAGGATTAATGGCCTCTCCTGCCTGTGTGGACACCGCATCAAAACCAATGTAGGCAAAGAAAATAATGGAAGCAGCGGTCACAACTCCATCAAATCCAAAGTGCGTTGCGCCGGTAGCATCAACAACTGGATCTGGAATGAAGGGATGCCAATTAGCTGTATCCACATAAAATGCACCTACGACAATAACAAAAATTACTGCCGCAACTTTCAAAATTACAATCAAGTTATTGGTACTTGCCGCCTCTTTAATTCCCTTCACAAGAACCCAGGTAACCAACCATACAATAATAAAAGCAGGTAAATTAAAGGCAAAAGCAAAATCAGGAACCACCTGTCCTGCGGCACGCAACTTTTCAACTTTTTCAGCAGCTGTGACCGGATCATTGGTTAAATAAAGCGGTAAATTTATGTTGAAAAGGTGCAAAAGCTTTTCAAAATACCCACTCCAAGCAACGGCTACCGTTGTGGCACCCATCATATATTCCAAGATCAAATTCCAACCAATGAACCAAGCAAAAAATTCTCCAACCGTTCCATAAGAATACGCGTAAGCCGAACCTTCCACAGGTAATATGGATGCAAATTCAGCATAACAAAGAGCTGCAAAAGTACAAGCAGTACCTGCCATCACAAAGGCTAAAGCTAATGCAGGACCGGCCCAATCGTGTGCTGCAATCCCTGTCAATGTGAAAATTCCTCCGCCAATAACGGCTCCAATTCCCAAAGATGTTAAAGCCCATTTACCAAGCACACGCTTTAGTTGGCTATTCTTCACATCCGCAGCATAGGCCTCTAAAGGCTTTTTTCTCCAAATACTATTGTTCATAGGTTATAAATTAGGTTGGTGTACAAACTGGCAATCCTTTCAGATTGCCAGCATCATTTATTTTTTAGTTTTAGATGAGGTCCCAAGGTCTATCACAATAGGAGCTGCTACAAAAATAGAAGAATATGCTCCAAAAACAACACCGATAAACATCGCGAAAGAAAATCCTCTTAACACATCGCCACCGAAGATTAACAATACCGTAACCACTAAAAACACGGTAGTCGCAGTCATAACGGTACGTGACATCGTGTGGTTAATGGATTCATTAATGGTTTTGATCATTAAAGCCTTATTCCCTAAATCAGGATTCACACCAATCTCCTCACGAATACGGTCAAATACAACCACAGTATCATTAATTGAATAACCAATAACCGTCAAAATTGCCGCGATAAATACTTGGTCTACCTCTAATTCAAATCCAAACAAACGTGTAATTCCAACCATACCTAATACAACTAATGCATCATGCACCAAGGCCACAATTCCTCCCAATGAATATTGCCATTTGCGGAAACGAATTAATATATAAATAAAGATCGCCACCAAAGCATATAAAATGGAAAGGAATGATTGCGTTAAAATATCATCCGCCACGGTCGCACCTACTTTCGCCTCAGATACAATCACCGGTGAATTAGCAGCGAAATCTTTTAAGCCAGTTTCCAAAGCCGTTCTTACGGTATTGTTGGCCGTAATAGATTCATCCTCCACTAAATAGGAAGTAGTCACTTTCAATTTACTAGCGCCATTAAATGTTTTTACCTCGACACCCTTTCCTCCAAAATTATCAGACAAGGCCTCTTTAACTTTACCCGCATCTACCGGTTGAGCAAATTCAACCACATAAGAACGTCCACCTTTAAAGTCCACGCCTAAATTAAATCCTCCTTGCATGAATAACACAATAGCACCTAAGGCAATTAACCCCCATGAGAACCAATATGAATATTTACGTTTGCCAATAAAATCGAAATTCATTCCTTTGAATAAATCACGCGATATAAATGTTTCAAACGTCATGTTCTTCTCTCTGCCGGCTTTAATCGCACGATTAGCCATCCATAAAATCAAGATGTGAGAAATATAAACCGCCGTAAATACCGAAGTAATCAAACCGATACAAAGTGTTACGCCAAATCCTTTAACAGATCCGGAACCGAATATAATCAAGATCACCCCGATCAATACTGTGGTAATGTTACCATCCAAAATCGCACTTAATGCTTTCTCGTAACCCACATTAATCGCATCCAGTAAACCTTTTCCTTTATGTAATTCTTCACGAATACGCTCATTAATCAACACGTTTGCATCCACAGCCATACCTAAGGTTAACACAATACCCGCGATACCTGGCAAAGTCAACGCTGCTTGGATTTGTACCAACACGCCCGCAATGAAAAATACGTTGAAAAATAAGGCCAAATTAGCCATCCAACCTGGATTTCCATAATATCCGATCATGAAAATGATGACCAATAGTAAGCCTAAAAGCATCGACATATACCCTTGGTTAATGGATTCAACTCCCAAAGAAGGACCAATAAATGCATCCTCAACAATACGTGTTGGCGCCGGTAATTTACCCGCTTTCAATACATTGGCTAAATCTTTAGCCTCTTCCACGGTGAAACTTCCTGAGATGGAAGAACGTCCACCTGGAATTTCACCATTAATAACCGGTGCAGAATATACGTAGCCATCTAATACAATAGCAATTCGGCGACCTACATTAGCCCCCGTTAAATTTTTCCAAATTCGAGCACCCGTTCCATTCATGGACATCGTCACTTCAGCGCGACCTGTTTGATCGAAATCTTGAGCCGCATCAGTAATCACATCCCCTTCTAAGGGGGCCGATTGGCCTTCTGCCTTTTTCAAAGCTTCTAAAGTCAAAATCTCATCCCCATTGGTCGCTGGAATTCCTTTCGCAGCCCAAGCAAATGTTAGGTTTGCTGGAAAAAAGGCACGAACATCTGCCCGGCGAAATAAAGAATTTACACGAGCAGTGTCTTTGCGATAAACTCCAATTCCATTCCCCATAGGCAAGAATAATTTGGTTAATGCACTTCCTGCACTCGTATCTGCCTTAGCTTTTCCTGAATCCTTAACGGCAGGCTTAGATAATTGAGATGCCAATGCGTTGCTCGCAGTATCTTTTACAGATGGAGCTGCAGCCGAAGAAGCTACCGCAGGTTGCTTAGACTCCCGATCTAACAAAGCTCCTAAAGCATTTAAACCCGATCCATATTCGTTTACTTCATAGCACTCAATAAACTCTAATTTTGCAGCACCCGATAATAATTTACGTGCACGCTCTGGATTATCCACACCTGGCAATTCGACTTGGATTCTGTTAGAACCCGGAAGTCTTTGAATGTTTGGATTCGCCACACCAAACTTATCGATACGTGCTTGAATAATTTTGTATACCCGATCAACAGCCCCATCAATTTCAGCGTCAATAACCTTCTTAACTTCTGAATCAGAAGATGAAGAACTGATTTTTCCACGATTCACTGAATTAGCAAAAACAGATGCTAAGGTTTGATTCGGTGCCACTTTGGCAAAGGCATCATAAAACAAATCATTAAATGACTTAGATGAATTTGCTTGAGCTGCATTAGCCTCAGCCAAAGCCTTCTCAAAATTGGGATCATTACTTTTTCCTGACAATGCACGAAGAATTTCTACCGGAGAAACTTCTAATACTGCATGTAAACCTCCTTCTAAGTCCAATCCTTTGTGAAGGGCATATTGGGTAACTTCTTGGAAGGTATATCCGATATAAACGGGTTGCTTCCATAAAGAATCAATGAAATGAAGTCTTTTTGCGGGATCAAATTTCCCGTCTTTAGAGGTAGCATAAGTATTTGCTTGATCTCTTAACTGTCCCGCTTTCCATGTAAAGGAAAGGAAGAAAATACATAAAGCTGAAATAATGGTAGACAGCCAAATAATAGCACTTTTGTAACGCATGATATAAAAATTAAAAATTTGTAAATTAAAAAATAAATAAACCTCTTAAATAAAGGTTCATCAGGGTGCCAGAGTGGCGATAAATTGAGTCAATAAAATCCGCATGAATTGCGTACGATGTAGGATCGTGGGCAGTTTAAAATCAGTAAGTGGTTGGTTGCTGAAAAACTCTACCGGAGTAACAAAATTCCAATCAGAAGGAAAATCTAACTGAAGATTTGCAGCCGCTTGGTATATATTCTGAACGGCATATACTTTGACTTGTTTCGAGTCAGCCGATCGTTTTGAATGTGCATTTTTCTCAGTCTTGAAATCAACCTTCTCGGCCGAAGTTAAAGAAATCGGCTTTGCCACGAGCCAAAAAAGCACGGGGATGAACAAGATTAATTGAAATATTTTGACTTTATTTTGCATACTAGGAGGCAAAAATAGGACATTTTTTTTAGAATTCAATTTCTCATGCCCATAAGATTATAATTCGTAAATTTGTCGCTACAAAAATGCTAACATGTTCGATTATCAAGCACCTGAGTATATTCAGCACTTTATAAAGGAAGCTTTACATGAGGATTTAGGAGATGGAGATCATACTTCATTAGCGACTGTGCCTGCTTCTGCCACGGGTTCTGCTTCCTTATTAGTCAAAGATACAGGTGTACTTGCGGGTGTGGAATTAGCGAAAGCCATTTTCAATTACATTGACCCCAACTTAACCCTTACTTTTTTCAAACAAGATGGTGACTGGATCGAACCAGGCATGATCGTGTTAGAAGTCGGCGGCCTCTCACAATCCATCCTAAAAGCGGAACGATTGGTCTTAAACTGCATGCAACGCATGTCTGGAATTGCCACTTACACGAGGTCATTGGTTCAAATTATTCATGGGACGAAAGCCAAATTACTCGATACGAGAAAAACAACCCCCAATTTCAGGTTAGCAGAAAAATGGGCCTGTAAAATTGGAGGGGCCACGAACCATCGGTATGGTTTATTTGACATGATTTTAATCAAAGACAATCACGTGGACTTTGCCGGAGGAATAACAGCCGCTTTAAAAAAAGCATTTGCCTATAACCTCTCGCGTGACAATAAATTAGCGATCGAAATTGAAGTACGAAACGAAAAAGAATTAGATGAAGTATTGGAAATCGGTGGGGTCCAACGCATTATGTTGGATAATTTCGCTCCGAGCCAATTACGAGATGCCGTCCGAAAAATTAATGGTCGATTTATCACTGAAGCATCGGGAGGAATTAATGAAACGACCCTGCGTGCCTATGCCGAAACAGGGGTTGATTTTATTTCAGTCGGAGCATTAACGCATCACATTAAAAGTTTAGACTTAAGCTTAAAAGCAAAATGAATTTAATTGACGAAGCAAATCAAGTTGGCTATATCGCACGTTCAACCCCAAAGGACCAAGAACTTATCGACGCGATTAAAGCCCTAAAAAAGGAAAAGAATGCAGTCATTCTCGCTCATTACTATGTGGATGGCGCGATTCAAGAGCTGGCTGATTACGTAGGTGACTCTTTGGGTCTTTCTCAAGCCGCAGAAAAAACAGAAGCTGATTTAATAATATTTTGTGGTGTGCACTTTATGGGTGAAACAGCCAAAATTCTGAATCCAACCAAAAAAGTCATTGTGCCTGATTTTAATGCCGGTTGCTCATTGGCAGACTCCGTTCCTGTGGAGGAATTTGCCGCCTTAAAAGCAGCAAATCCGAAAGCGGTCGTTGTGTCATACATCAATTGCTCAGCCGATATCAAAGCGATGACGGATATCATTTGTACTTCATCCAATGCAGTCCAAATCGTCGAATCTATTCCTGCAGACCAAGAAATTATCTTTGCTCCTGATGCTAATTTGGGTCGATATGTAGCGCATAAAACAGGACGTGACCTAATTCTTTGGGAAGGTGCTTGCATGGTTCACATCGATATTTCACTTGAAAAACTGGCCAAATTAAAGGATGAATTTCCAGATGCTTTGTTGATCGCTCACCCAGAATGCAAAGAAGTTATTTTAAAAGAAGCTGATTACGTAGGGTCGACAACTGCCTTGTTGAAGTTCGTAGAAACCTCCCCGAATTCCACTTTTATCGTGGCAACCGAAGCAGGAATACTGCACAAAATGAAACAAGCTGTTCCGAATAAGCACTTGATTCCCGCGCCGGCCAACGAGCAAAATACGTGTGCATGTGCAGAATGTCCCTACATGAAAATGAACACCTTGGAGAAATTGTATAACGCACTTTATTATGAATTGCCCGAAATTCACCTGTCAGAAAAAGTGAGAGTTCCTGCTTATAAAGCGTTAAAGGCTATGTTGGAATTATCGAAATAGGTAAGAGGTATTACCTAATTTTTCACGCTAATTCAAAAATCACCTCAATCTCCACGGGGATGTTGCCAGGGAGCGTTCCCATCCCAACCGCCGAGCGCACTCCAATTCCATTTTCTTCCCCCCAAACTTTAGCAAATAACTCCGAGCAGCCATTAATGACATAAGGATGGCGCTCAAAATCGGCCGTGCAATTCACCATGCCTAACACTTTTATCACCCGTTTGATTTTATTTAAACTCCCTAATTGGGATTTCAAGGTGGACAATATTGTCAGACCTACTTGCTGAGCTGCCGACTTCCCTTCCTCCATATCCATCGCATCGCCTACTCGGCCCACAATCAAAGAACCATCATTAAGCACAGGCCCATGACCCGAAACATAATAGAAATGATCTACTTTTAATCCCGGCTTATAAACGCCCATCGGTTTAGGTGCCGGAGGTAAATCCAACCCTAAAGCCTTGAAATTTTCTTCGGGCGTACCCAAAAATTCATTTTTACTTTCCATACAATTGTCTTATAATTTCTGAAATCAAACCTGTCCAACCCGTTTGATGGCTAGCCCCTAAACCCTTCCCCGTATCCCCGTCAAAATACTCAAAAAACAAATGATTATCCTTGAAATTGGGATCATTTTGCATCTTTTCATATTCTCCGTACATCGGAATTTTTCCATCCTTCCCGGGCGTAAACATGGCTAATAATCGTTTAGAAACCCCCATTGCAGCATCCTTTATATTCATCATCTGGCCTGAATTAGTCGGATATTCCACCTCATAATCAGTTCCATAATAATCCGAGAACTTGGATAAAGAATCCAAAATTAAGTAATTCATGGGAAACCAAATGGGGCCACGCCAATTTGAATTTCCACCAAACATATCTCCAGTGGACTCTGCCGGTGTATAATCCACTTGCATAGAACCACCGTCAAAAGCAAACTTATACGGATTCTCCTGATGGTATTTTGACAAAGACCTAATTCCAAAATCGGATAAAAACTCCGATTCGTCAAACATACGTTTCAAAATCATTTTCATCCGATGTCCCCTTAAAATAGAAAGCAGGCGACTTTCGCCTTTTCCCGGTTCATACCAACGAGATATCAAGGAGGCTAAATCAGGGCGATTGTTTAATACCCACTCAACCCGACGTTTAAACGCAG
>CAIZMB010000013.1 GCA_903933935.1 uncultured Cytophagaceae bacterium | reverse complement strand
GCGCCGTTGCCGCTACCGGAGCACTTGGAACTGCATTTTGAGCATCTTCTTTGGTTATTCTACCGCCCACCCCAGAACCTGCAACAGCATTAGCCGCAATTCCTTTTTCATCTAATATTTTGGCAGCAGCCGGAGAAGGATGTCCTGCTGCATATGAACCATCTGCTGCAACAGCTGGCGCTGAAGCCGCTGGGGCAACCGCCGCTGGGGCAACAACCGGAGACGCCGCAACCGCACCTACCGTAATTTTAGCTAATAAACCTCCTATACCAACTACCGAACCTGATTCGGCAACAATTTCCAAAATTCCAGAGGCCTCAGCAGGCAACTCAAAAGTGGCCTTATCTGACTCTAATTCACAAATTACTTCATCAAGCTTAACCGAATCTCCCGACTTTTTATTCCAAACAGAAACCGTTACTTCCGTGATGGACTCACCCACTGCCGGAACCTTAACTTCCAAAACCGTTGCATTAGTTGCTGGCGCAGCAGCCACCGCTACCGGAGCAGGTGTCGCATCCGCTTGCACAACAGGCGCAGCAGGAGCCGCTTCAGCCACGACCGGAGCCGCAGGAATGGAAGCTCCAGCAGCAGGTTCAATCGAACATATAACAGCACCGATGGGCAATACATCCCCCTCAGAAGCTACAATGTGCAATATTCCCTCTGCCTCAGCAGGCAATTCAAATGTCGCTTTATCCGATTCTAGCTCGCATAAAACCTCATCTAGTTTCACATAATCACCCTCTTTTTTATTCCAGGTAGCTACGGTTACTTCGGTAATCGATTCACCCACAGCGGGCACTTTCATTTCTATGGCCATGTTATTCGGCTTAAATTAAATTATTCAAATGCTTTATTTACTAAGGCTGCTTGTTCCTCTACATGCACCTTCAAAAATCCTGTTGCCGGAGACGCGCTTTTCTTTCGAGCGATTAAACCCTTAAAGCGAGTCCAACCAAATTCCCTAATGATATAAGACCAACAGCCCATATTTTCAGGTTCCTCTTGTACAAAGTATAGGTCGGCCGATTTATATTTAGCCAATTCTACTTCAATTTGTTTCAAAGGCAGCGGATGTAATTGCTCGATGCGAACAATCGCCACATCTTTTCTTCCGTCTTTTTCTTGGCGTTCCAATAAATCAAAATAAATCTTGCCACTGCACAACAACACTTTTTTAACTTTTGATTTATCAGCAAATCCATCTCCAATAACTTCTTGGAATTTACCTTTCGTAAAATCTTCAATCGGCGACATCACCTTAGGATGACGGAATATCGATTTAGGCGACATCACGATCAGCGGCTTTCTGAATTCCCAGGTCAACTGGCGTCTCAAGGCATGAAATATATTAGCAGGTGTCGTTAAATTAGCGACAATCATGTTGTTCTCAGAAGCCAATTGCAAAAAGCGTTCAGGTCTGGCGTTTGAATGCTCTGGTCCTTGGCCTTCATATCCGTGTGGCAATAACATAACCAAACCATTTTGGGTCCCCCATTTCGACTCATGGGAACTGACAAATTGGTCAATCATGGTTTGAGCTCCATTCGCAAAATCACCAAATTGAGCCTCCCAAATGACTAAAGCATCCGGGTTAGCCAAGGCATATCCAAACTCAAAACCCAACACCCCATATTCAGACAATAGAGAATTGTAAATTTGTATTTTTTCTTGGCCTTCCTTAATGTGATTTAACGAACAATAATTTTCATTGGTATTGGCCTCATGCAAAACCGCATGCCTATGTGAGAATGTACCCCTTTGCACATCTTGTCCAGATAAACGAACCGGTTTCCCCTCCAAAAGCAAAGAGCCATAAGCCAATAATTCTGCTGTCGCCCAGTTTAACTGGCCTTTAGCAAAATAGCCCTTACGATCTGCAATCACCTTTTCGATTTGCTTTAAAGCAACAAAACCTTTTGGCATCGTAGTTAATGAATTCGCTACTTGGTCTATAGTCTCCTTCGAAATGGACGTTTTGGGGGAACTTTCAAAATCTTTTTCATTGGAAAATCTCAATAAAGACCAACGATTATCTAATTTAAGCGGGATATAAGGAGGGCGAACTTTTTGTTTCACCATATCTAATCGAGCCTGCAACTCTGCCTTGAATTCAGCATCCATTTGCTCAGCTAATTTAGCTTCAATCTCCCCCGACTTAATTAATTTCTGTGTATATACTTCTCTAGGATTCGGATGATTTGTAATATTTGCATACAAAGTTGGCTGCGTAAAACGTGGCTCATCAGACTCATTATGCCCATTTCTGCGGTAACAAACCATGTCGACAAACACATCCTTGTTAAATTCTTGTCTAAATTCAGCCGCCATTTTTGAAACAAAAACGACCGCTTCTGGATCATCCCCATTCACATGAAATACCGGGGCATCTATTATTTTAGCGACGTCAGTGCAATAAATGGCCGAACGCGCATCTTCAAAATCTGTGGTAAACCCTACTTGGTTATTGATCACAAAATGTATTGTTCCACCGGTAGCATAGCCCTTCAATTTGGCCATTTGGGTTACTTCATACACAATTCCTTGGCCAGCAACCGCTGCATCGCCATGAATTAAAATAGGCAAAACCTTATCATAATCACAATCATAATGTGCATCAGCACTTGCCCTGCAGAAGCCTTCCACTAACGGATTCACCGCTTCTAAATGCGATGGATTGGGTGCAAGCTTTAACGAAATTTCATTTCCTTTCAGCGAAATATGTTTACTAGAATAGCCCAGGTGATATTTTACGTCTCCATCGCCATGAATTTGATCCGGCACATTTCCTTCAAAACCATCGAAAATAGATTCATATGATTTATGCATAATGTTAGCCAACACATTCAATCTTCCTCGGTGTGCCATACCTATCATCGCCTCTTTCACACCCGAATCAGCGGCCACATTAATAATGGCATCCAAACCAGCAATCGTGCTTTCCCCTCCTTCTAACCCAAAACGCTTTTGACCTAAATATTTTGTACCCAGAAAATTCTCAAAAACAACCGCCTCGTTGATTTTTTGAAGGATTAACTTCTTCTCATCTAAAGTGGGCTTGAAGGTCATCGCCTCCTTTTCAATCTTATTTCGCAACCATTCTTTTTGTTGGACATCGCGAATATATGAATATTCAAAACCAATAGAGCCTGCATAAATAGTATGCAATGCATTCTGGATATTTCTCAGGGTCGTTGGCCCCAAATCCATAAAGCTACCGGCTTGGAATACCGTATCCAAATCGGCATCTGAAAGTGAATAATCAACCAAATCTAAACGAGGCTTGCGGTCTTTACGGACACGGACTGGGTTAGTTTGGGCTAGTAAATGTCCACGTGAACGAAAAGCCTTGATCAAACTGATCACAGACATCTCTTTTTTAACATGCTGAATGTCAGTAGATTGAGTTGCTGTAGCACTTGAACCTAAACTATTTTGAGAGGCCTCCCCTTTCCAGGATTGAGAAAAATCAAAACCCTTGAAAAAATCACGCCAAGAGGTATCTACCGAATTGGGGTCTTGAATATATGCGTCATACAAATCTGAAATGACTTGTGTATCTGCATTGGCAACGTAGGAAAATGGATCCATATTTATATTTCAAAGGCATAACACCTAAGAATCGTTTCAATGTTTTCTAACTGGTTTAGCTTAAATGGCAATCTTAAAAATCTACGCAATTTACTACAAGCAATGTAATTATCCCATAAAAAAATGATGGATTTTCCATTTAAGTGGACAAATTTCATTTGAAAAAATTCAAATCTAAAATGGTTTAAATTATTCTTTAATAATTTCAATTTTATCTTTCAAAAATCAAAAATATTCCAACTCTATTTAATGCCTAAATTCTGCTAATTTTCCATTTCCCGTGTCGAGTTCATAGCGTAGGAAGATTTGATGAAATCCAGAAGCGGTTGTGGAAATGGATGCATTCGCTGATCCACTTATGCCAGCGGGTAAAGTGGAAACATTTTCACCTAAAAAATCATAGCCATAACCCACCTTGAAATTTTTACCTAAGGGTACTTCCAAGCTGCCTATTAAAGCCGGGTTGCCAAGTTCAGATCCTGTATTTTGCCACCAAAGCCCAAAGCCCAATCGTTCTTGCCACCAAAAAATACCGTAAAGATCAATTTGAGTATCTAAACCTGTAATAAATCGAATAACACTACCTAATTTTAAAGCATTGCCTGATTTAGGTTTATAAATGTATTGCCCTTTGATGTACATGGGACTTGTCGACTTCCAATTCATTTCTTGCATTTGGACGGCTGGCTGACTAAAAGCTAGGGTGAATTCATCTTGTTTAAGCATAAACCCCCATCCATAAGAACCGGTTAATTCACTCGTACCGCTCCGGCCGATGACAGGGTACTGATTGATTCCTAGTTGGCCACCCGCTCTAATTTCCCGACCTCTCCCAAAAGATATGGATTTAGCCAATAATCCCGCCAAACCTAAGTTGGACGCAATACCACCCAAAGGCATGGCATAGGCTTGGTCCGTATTGTAGGCCAAAAACCCCATTCCCCAGGAATTATTTTTGATCGGCTTATCAAACGAAAAATATTGTTGGGACGAGCTAGACATCCCAAACTGCTGGAATAAGGGCTTTTTTCTGTAAATACCTGTCACAGAAATAACGCCATTCGCTCCAGCCTCAGCGGGATTTAAGGACAGCGGCATAAAAGGGTACACCATTCGAAGTGCTTCCTGCTGGGCTGTTGCCACATAAGCCATTAGACAAAAGCAAAAAACAAGTATTCGATTAGACATAAATAACTGACAATATGACACCCAAATTATTTTTGGAAAGTAAATTGATAAACGATCACCCAAATTTATAATTTTTAATCGCATAAAAAATGAAAGAAACAGGTAACATCTCCATTCACACCGAGAATATTTTTCCCATCATCAAAAAATTTCTCTATTCGGACCACGAGATTTTCCTTCGTGAGTTAGTTTCCAACGCAGTAGATGCCACTCAAAAAATCAAACGCTTGAGTTCCATTGGTGAATTCAACGGTGAATTAGGCGAGTTGAAGGTTAAGGTAAGTTTCGATAAAGACAAGAAGACCATCACGATTTCAGATAACGGAATCGGTATGACGGCGGAAGAAATAAAAAAATACATCAACCAGATTGCTTTTTCAGGAGCGACAGAATTTGTTGAAAAATACAAAGATAAGGGGGATGACAAAGGAATTATCGGACATTTTGGACTAGGATTTTACTCTGCCTTCATGGTAGCCAAGGAAGTTGAGATCGTTTCAAAATCTTACCAAGATAAGTCTGAAGCAGCTAAATGGGTTTGTGACGGATCCACCGAATACACCATTTCTGCCGCTAAAAAGAAAACAAGAGGAACAGATATCATTTTACATATCGCTGAAGATTCTGAAGAGTTTTTAGAGGAATTTAAATTAAAGTCCATCCTGGAGAAATATGGCAAATTCCTTCCTGTAGAGATTGAGTTTAACGAGAAAATCATCAACAACCCGAATCCAATTTGGACTAAAACACCAGCAGATTTAACGGATGAGGATTATTTGAAATTCTATGAGGAGCTTTATCCATTCCAAGAAAAACCATTGTTTTGGATACATTTAAATGTCGATTATCCATTTAACTTGACCGGGATTTTATATTTCCCTAAGGTTAAAAATGAAATGCAATTGCAGCGTGAAAAGATCTCCTTATATAGCCGACAAGTATTTATTACGGATGAGGTAAAGGATATTGTTCCTGAATTTTTAATGTTGCTTCATGGGGTAATTGATTCTCCAGATATTCCGTTAAACGTTTCAAGAAGTTTCTTGCAAGCTGACTCCAATGTGAAGAAAATTAACAGTTACATCACGAAGAAAGTAGCTGATAAATTGCAAGAGTTATTTAAATCTGATCGTCCGGCTTTTGAAGAGAAATTTGCTAACATAGGCCTATTTGTCAAATATGGCATGATTTCGGATGAGAAATTCATGGAAAAAGCGAAGGATTTCTGTTTAGTACAAGACACGGCGAGCAAATACTTTACGCTGGACGAATATGCGGAAGAAGTACAAGCTGCGCAGACCGACAAAGACGGAAATAAGGTCTATTTGTATACGACAGACCAAGAGCAACAGGATGCCTTTATTCAATCGGCGAGCCAAAAAGGCTATTCAGTTTTGAAAATGGATAATATGATTGACAGTCATTTTATTAATACCATTGAAACTAAAATCGAAAAAACGCAGTGGAAGAGAGTCGACGCAGATGCGGTTGATAAATTAATCGACACGGGGATCAACCTAGAAGCTATTTTAACAGATGCTCAAAAGGAATCCGTTAAAAAAGTATTTGAGGATACACTTCAAGACAAGCAAAAGATTGTTGCCGTAGAAGCAATGTCTCCTGACGAACTTCCAGCGATTGTCACCCAAAATGAATTTATGCGCCGCATGAGTGATATGTCGAAAACAGGTGGTGGTGGAATGGGGATGTTTGGTGCCATGCCAAATACCTACAACATTACCATTAATGCCAATCACCCATTGATCAGTAAATTGGCCGATTTGAAATCAGAAGATGAGCAAAAGGCTTTAGCTAAGCAAATCTCGGATTTAGCTTTACTCTCACAAAATTTATTGACCGGAGCTGATTTAACAGCGTTTATCAAACGAACTGTGGGAGGGTTTTAACAATAAGTAAAAAGGAAAAATAGGTAAGAGGTATTAGGTATCAGGTAATAGTTAAAAAGTAAAATAGTTAAATTAAAAGAGGTTAAAAATTAATACCTCTTACATATTACCTAATACCTTATACTTATTACCTATTACTTAATACCTATTACTTATTACCTAATACCTAATACCTATTACTTATTACTTATTACCTAATACCTCTTACTTATTACCTATTACTTATTACCTAATACCTAACCTACTGTTTCCTAACAATTAATTTCTTGGTAGCAACCGAACGACCGTCGATGCTCAACTGATACATATACATTCCGCTATTTAATTCACGTAATGAAATATGTGTGGTTTTTTGATCTTTTTCCAACACCAAATCTTTAACTTCTTGGCCCAATACATTGTAAAAGGTCAATTTAACCTCACGCACAGAGGAAGAAATTTGAAAGTCGATGTCAACAAAATCTTGCGCTGGATTTGGATATACATGAGAAACCCAAACTCGATCGTTTGAGAACAAATAATTTTCTGAACTATTTCTATTTTGAATCTGCGCCATTGCCGAATTCCCAACCAATAGGCTTGCAAAAAACAAAAGGCTAAAAAAGCAGGTTCGTAAATTGATTTTCATTCCAAAAGATTATACTCAAAGGTAAGCCTTTCTATTAAATTGTACGTTAGGCCCATCAATCAAAAGGCTAATAATGGCAAATTTTAAGGTTTTTTAACAGTATTTGTGTACTTCACTCGCTCCAACAAATAAGTCAACGTCACTTTTTCCTTATCTCGCCATTTAAATCCATCCAAGTATTGTAAATCTTCGGTCCACTCCTTAGGCGGAATGAATTTAGCTTCTGGATTGGTGATAAACGTAATCTTCTTGACTTTATTGTCCTCAAAAAATAAATTCATCCGACTGCATTCGACTCGATTCATTCCAGTCGTGACCTTTTTTTCATCCATCACATAGTAAATACTTTCCCCATTTCCTTCTACATTGACGCGCTTCAACTTACTTTCTGGGTCAAAAAAGACCCAAACTTTTCGGCCTTTGATTTGATTAAAATGGTCCGCCGAGTCCTTTGAAATAACAAAAGATTTACCCCGAAGACGCATTTCTTTCAACTTCTGATTCGTGAGAAACAAGGAAATGGAATCCGCTTGTGATTGGGAATCATTCGTCCACAAAATTGGTTTTTGATAAAAGTGAATGACCGAATCCGTCACATCATAGGCAAGTGAATCGCATTTACCCGATAAATCGGATTTATAGAGCAAAACGTTTTTATAGGCATATAATTTACGAATCGAATCCTTCTTATTGTTTAAAGAAACCAAAGTATCCGCCGTTAAATATAACGTATCCTTATCCATGATGTTCTTCATTAAGGCGTGCCCATATACGCGAGTGAGACCCGTTTTTCCTGCATATCGACCATGATCCCCGGTTAAAATCACTTTTTCCTTTTGGCTCAAAAACTCGACTCTTCCCCTAGCAACGCCTATTTGAGTCGGTGAATCATAAAACAAGGTATCTGCCGACAAAATATATTCATCGGTTTTAGCGGTCGAGCGTCCCGTGAAATTGGACACCTTCGATTGCGTATTATAGAATCCTGCAGAAGTTAAAACGGTGTCTTTTTTACTGATAATCTCCGTGGGGCAGATAAAATAAGCCTCTTTTGAAGCTGTATTATACCGCATGGAATCGGCTCGAACTGCACCACCATCTTTATCGATCACACGAACTTTTTCCTTAAATAAAAAATTCTTGGTCACTGTATTATAAAAACCTTCCTTGGATGTCAACGTAGATTTCTTGTCAATAATCTTAGCTCCCGTATGGTAAATGGCCATTTTTGAGTTCAAGTCGTAGTCAAGTTTATTGGTATTCAAGATAATGGTATGGTCATCAAGTTTCACACGCCCCGACATAAATGCCTGGCGCATATCCCCATTGTATAAAGCCGTATCACCTGTAATGGTCACGGTATCAGCTTGAATAATTTTCACATGTCCATAAGCCTCTACATTGTTGGTCGTCGAGTTCAGAACCGCCTGATCACAACTTAAAGTTGTGGTACCCTGGCGCAATAATACATGCCCTAAAAGCTCCTTGCGCATAACTAAATCTTGTTGATACCCTTTTAAGCTATCCGCCCGTATTAATTCTACTTGGCTTTGCCCCTGACTTACCCAAGGCAAAACCAAAAAGAAAATCATTAAAATTCTAATAATATACGGCATCTTAAAAGCGAATCGTTAATTTCGCTAATTGTTTTGAACGCGCAATTTACCAATTTTATGCTGGAAGATTTTATCAATTTTGTCCAAAAAGAGAATTTATTCAAGCCAGATCAAAAAATACTGATTGCAGTCAGTGGAGGTATTGATTCCGTGATATTATCCAAATTGTTTTCGTTGGCCAAATTTAATTTTGGTATCGCGCATGTAAATTTCAGTTTGCGTGGAGAAGAGTCATTAGCCGATGAGGTATTTGTAAAAAAGTTTGCCAAAACATTAAAAGTACCTTATCACACGATATGTTTTGACACGAATGCTTTTGCAGAAAAGGAAAAGTTGTCGACCCAAGTGGCCGCCAGAATTCTTCGCTACACGTGGTTTGAGGAAATCAGAATTAAAAATAAGTATGACTTTATTGCGACCGGTCATCACCAACTAGACAGTGCCGAAACGATGTTAATCAACCTCACTAGGGGAACAGGCCTAGCGGGATTTCACGGGATTCCCATAAAAAATGGGCACATCATTAGGCCTCTTTCTTTTGCAAGTCAGGAGGCAATCTATGATTTTGTGGTAGAGCAAAAACTTGCTTGGCGTGAAGATTCAAGTAATTCTACAACTAAATACCAACGAAATTTTATTCGGCATGAAATTATGCCAAAATTCCAGGAAATAAATTCTCAATTTGAACAAACGCTCGCAGACACCAGTGATAAAATTCGAAATATTGAACAATGGATCTCAGCGGAATTAAATGAATTTAAAGATACTCGAGTGACCAATGATTCAGATGGCAATATTTACGTGCCTTTTAACGAAGGGTTTTCCGTAGAAAAATGGACGGTAATTGCCCAGCAATATCTGCAAGAATTTAATTTTTCTTTTGGTGTGATCAATCAAATTTTAGCGCATCCCGCCGACAAGGTTGGGAAACTCTTTGAATCGCCAAGTCACATTCTAAACATCGACCGAAATCAATGGGTCATTAGCCCTAAAGATCACGCAGAGTTCAAACCAATTTTAATTCAAGAAGAAGATGAGATCGTAGCGTTTGGATCCAATGAACTACATGTTTTTATCGAGGAAAATAATGAATCATTTGTGCCATCTACTTCGTCCAATTTTGCCTGCCTAGATGCGGATAGCTTAGAATTTCCATTAGAAATCAGAAAATATCAAGAGGGAGACTGGTTTTGTCCTTTAGGCATGAATTCGAAAAAACTGATCTCAGATTTTTTAACGGATAAGAAAGTACCCTTGAATATCAAAAAAAATACGCAAATTTTACTCAGCAAAGGATCTGTTGTTTGGGTGATGGGACATCGAATTGATAATCGAAATAAAGTAGGTGATAAAACGGAAACGGTGATGATTTTAGAAATTCGGCCTAAGTAATTAAGGTCAGTCAGATAAAAACATAAAGCCACCTCGAAATAGACTGCCCCCAAAATTTAGACACTTAATGGGGGCATTTTTATGATTTAATGAATTTGCAAAAAAACTGAATCAATAAAAAATTCAAAACGGGATTAATCCAAGTTGCTGATAATTAATATAAAAATGCCATATCTGCCATTATGATTGCTTAATTTACCAAACTACAATGCTAAAATAAGGCATCTATTAGACCCGATAATAATAATCATATTAATACTATAATTATAAAATTACCTGTAGATATGATTGATAGCCCAAAAAAGAACGCGTACGATCCAAAAAAACATCATAGGAAATCCAGGAGGCTAAAGGAGTATGACTATTCTAAATCTGGTTTGTATTTCATCACCATACTATGCGAAAAAAGAATACATCGTTTTGGTCAAATCAAAAATGGGAAAATGCAATTGAATGAATGTGGACAAATTGCTTTTGATGAATGGGTTAAACTACCAGAACGATTTTCAAAATTCAAAACGAATGTGTTTCAAATTATGCCTGATCATTTTCATAGCATTATTGAGTTAGTCGGCAAAAAAGAACCAGCGAGCCTTACGGCTGCCCCGATTGAAACGTGCTTGGACAGGTGGTACGAAAACGACTCTAGCGCTAGCACAAAACTTGCTGCCAAAAACCAAAACAAGAATATTGCAGACATTATAAGCGCTTATAAATCGCTGGTTTTTAATGCCTGTCTAAATATTTACAAAGCAAAAAATAAAAAAATGGGTAGATTATGGCACCGAAATTAATATGAACGCATCATCCGAAATAAATTAGCTTACACTAGAATATCAAACTATATCATAAATAATCCCTCAAAATGGACTGAAAAAAAAGGCTAAAAGGTCAAAGACAACAAGATGAACCCCAGTACATGGACCGCTCTAGTGCAAGGGCCACTCTAGTTCAAGGGCCACTCTAGTGCAAGGGCAACTCTAGTGCAAGGGCAACTCTAGTGCAAGGGCAACCCTAGTGCAAGGGCAACCCTTGCGGTTGCCCCACCCCCACCTATCGTATCAGTTTCCGATACTGCTCCGTACGAATCGGATCCAATAAGCTCAAATACGCGAAGGCTTGTTGGCGCTCCGAAGCGGACGCCTCATCCATAATGGAAAAAATCTCATCCGATTTGGCATCAAAAAATACGCGGATATTAGCTGCACCAGGCCTTAATTGGTTCACCGTTCGAATCTGATTCAGCAAATCCAAAATCCCTTTCCTCGCCTCATCAGGCTTTTCTTTAAATGAATCCAATAAAATTCGATGGTAGATATAATTGACTTCGCGCATGCCTTGCACTTGTTGATTAATCAAATTTTCAGCAATCGACAAGCGAGATCGAACGTCCGTAACCAAACCCCAGCCCGTACCCGAAGTCTGAGCGAGGTTTGTTAAATTATTCAATTTTTGAACAAAGAAATCACCTCCATATTTGCCAAAAGAATCATAGTGATATGCACAAGACAAATACGCATAATAAGCTAACAAGGAGCTTAAATTATCAATAAAAGAATTGTCATTGTACGTAATAGGTGTCCCTGTTTGAAACTTAAAATTAAAGCTCTTGTCAATCATATTTAAAATGACTGTTTCATAGGAAGTCCCATACACAGGTCTTAGAACCTGGACGCGGGCATTTGCTTCAAAATCGCCTTGGGCAGAGGCTTTTGTCAACAATAAATTAATGCTTAATTTGATTTTTTCCTCAGGTGCAAAGTTGTCCATAGACCAGCGACGGCCCGATAGAAAATCTTGAGCAGTTCGCTGCAATTCAGTATAAATTTGGGAGGAACCTCGCTGTTGATCGAGCTGCAATTGCTCTGTATTGATCGTAACCGAAGCTTCAAGCTCCTGAGCGTTTAAAACTCGGGAGCCTAAGAAGCATAGAATTACAAGTAAAATAGATTTCATAGTGAAATCATTCGGAAAATATTATTTCTCTTCGCTACCCTCTTCACGTAAACGATAATCAACTTTATCTGTTAAAAAATCGTCTATCGCTAAAGCCGATGGCTTAGGCATACGCTCATAATATTTTGAAATTTCGATCTGCTCACGGTTTTCGAAAATTTCTTCCAAATTATCCACAGAAGAAGCGAATTCAGACAATTTGCCCGACAACTCCTCCTTCATTTTGCTTGAGATTTGACGCGCTCTTTGGCCTATAATAGACACAGACTCATATACATTTCCTGTCTTTACAGCAATTTTATCAACATCACGTGTAATGATGGATGGATTTGTTTGGATCTTAGACATCTCGTTATTTTTTAAATTAAGATTGCAAAATTAAATAATTTTTAGGACAATAACTACTGAGGTCCAGTAGCTACTTTTGACGTGTTAGACTTTTCTTTCTCTAACATTGCCTTATACTCAGCTTCCAATTTAGCAATTCGGTCTACCTCCTTATTGCTCAAATCATACATTTTTTCTCCTTCTTTTAAGTAGGCACTTTGAGGATACTTATCTATTAATTCCAAATAAAATTTGGATGCTTCCGCGTAACGTTCTTTTTGTTTAGACTCAATTGTACTCTTGGCTAAATCAAACTGAGCCAAAACTTTCATATAAGCCATCTCTTCATTATAATCAGAATCAGGGAAATCACGTTGAAAATTAGTAATTTCTATCACAGAAGACTTCAAAGACGCAATATTAAAAGGTGAAGTCTTATAATAAAGCTTGGCTTTTTCATACGCTTTCTTCTCTAATTTCTTCCTTAACTCCCTAATAATATTGGTACAATCTTCCTTAAACTTCGTCTCGGGGTAATTATTTAAATACGATTGGATTTCATTAATCGCCGCCAAAGTACCCGTTTGATCTAAATTAAAATTGGGTGAGTCTTTATACAAAGAATAGGCAGACATATAGATTGCTTCTTCCGCAAACTCAGAACGAGAAAAAACCTCGGCAAACTTCTTGAAATGCGAACTAGCTAAGGTATAACTACCTAAATTAAAGTCACAATTAGCCTGATAAAAAGTAGCCAATTCCTGAGTAGAATCCCCTTTCATCAAAGGCATAATCTCATCAAACAGAATACCTGCCTTTGTAAAATCCTTCTTTTTATAGTAATTGACCGCCGCCTTATACTTGGTTGGCAAATCAGCACTTTTTCTGAATTTCTCAAATTTACCGCATGAACTTAAGCCCAAGACAGCAACGAATCCCACTAAAATATATTTTTTCAAATTCATAAGATCGCAAAGATAATCATATTTGTTTTACCTACCGAATTAAACTGACTTACTAAATTGTAAATGATACAATTGAGCATATAATCCATTTAATTTTAATAAATTTTCATGCGTTCCCCGCTCTTTTATCTCTCCTTTATCCATGACCAAAATCTGGTTGGCATGTCGGATCGTAGACAAACGATGCGCAATAACCACCGAAGTTCTCCCTTTCATTAAAGTAGAAATGGCCGACTGTATAAGCAATTCAGATTCAGTATCTACGGAACTTGTCGCTTCATCCAACACAATGATTTTAGGATTATGTACCAGCGCCCGAACAAAAGAAATCAATTGGCGCTGACCCACGCTCAACGTAGCCCCTCTTTCCATTACTTCATACTCATATCCACCCGGTAAACTTAAAATAAAATCATGTACGCCAACCGCCTTAGCCGCCTCCACTATTTGCTCATGCGTTATTTCAGTATCACCCAAATGAATGTTATAGGCAATGGACGAACTAAACAAAAATACATCCTGCAACACCACCGAAATATGCTTCCGCAAACTGCCTATTTCATAATCCGGCAAAGCCACTCCGTCAATTTCAATGATCCCAGACTGGACATCATACATCCTACTTAATAAGCCAATAATGGATGATTTTCCTGCCCCCGTAGCGCCTACAATCGCCACCGTAGAACCTGGATTCACTTCAAAACTAACGTTTTTAACCACATATTCAGGTTCAATGTAAGCGAAACTAACCTCCTTGAATTGAATATGTCCAGTCAATTGGTTGGCCAGAACCACCCCATTATTTTGAATGTAATCTTCAGAATCTAACAAAGTCAAAATCCTTTCCGTACTAACTATCCCCATTTGTAAGGTATTAAAGCGGTCGGCCAACATACGAATGGGTCTAAAAAACAAATTGATAAACATAATAAACGCAGTCAATGTACCTACCGTAATTTGTTCTTTTAAAATATAAGTAGAAGCCATCCAAACGATTAATCCCGAACCCACAGCGGCAATGACATCAGCTACGGGGAAATATAAGGAATAGGCTAAAATCCCTTTGATATTAGCATCCCGATGAGCCATGTTAATCCGATCAAACTTCTTTAATTCCCGCTCTTCGGCATGAAAAAGTTGGACCACCATCATGCCCGAAATATGTTCTTGCACAAATGAATTCAGATTTGCTACGGCTAAGCGAACCTCATTAAACGATTTTTTAATGTACTCCTTAAACACATACGTAGAAAAAACCATAAAAGGTACCGTGGCTAAAATAACGAGTGTCAAACGCCAATCCGTATAAAACATGACGCCTACAATCAAAACCAACTGCAGTAAATCACCGGCAATGGAGGCCAATCCCTCAGAAAAAACATCATTTAATGTTTCTATATCCGAAACCGTCCTGGTCACCAATCGGCCGATCGGCGTATGATCAAAAAAGGACAATTTAAGATGAACAATTTTATTATATAACTGAACACGAATATCTTTAATCACCGTTTGCCCCAAATAACCCGCCAAATAACTCGTAGAAAACTGTAAGCCAGTGTGTAAAAGCAATACCCCGAGCATATAAAAAAACATCCGAATAAGATTGGACAATTGATCCGCAGAAACATAATGGTCTAACGTATAGCGAATCAATAAGGGAACGGCTGGAGAAACGGCAGCCATACAAAGAATTAAAAAAACCAATAACCAAAAGGTGAATTGATATGGCTTCAAAAAACCATAAATACGGCGAATAATGCGAAGATCAACAATCTTACCTTGAGTGGAATCTTTCAAGACTTAGCATTGGGTTGAGGTAAGTCATCAGAAAAGGTAGGCAATGAGGTTTGGCAAGAGCCGCAGCCTTTTGCACAACCCGCATTTGAATGGGCAAAAAAGGCATTATACACCATTCTGATCACATAAAAGACCGCTGCAGCAAAAACGATAAAAATCAATACTTCTTCCATCATTTATCTAAAAACCATTTGCGTTGCAAAGTTGCTAAAAATTCATCAAAAACAGGTCCTGCTCCGATAATTTCTCCACTAAAAATTACATCCTCACCCCCACTGAAATTAGTCACCCGTCCACCGGCCTCCTCTATAATTATTTTTCCTGCTGCCACATCCCAAGGCTTTAGATTCGCCTCAAAAAATCCTTCAAATCGACCACAAGCCGTGTAGGCTAAATCAATCGAAGCAGCTCCCATTCTTCTAAGTCCATGCGATTTTTGCATCAACTCCTTTAATAAATCGAGGTATCGATCCTGATAAGAAAAATCGTAATAAGGGAATCCGGTTGCCAACAAACTCGTGGACAAGGTTTCAGCAGGCGATACATGAATCGATTTATCATTCAAAAATGCCCCATTTCCTTTAGACGCATAAAACATCTCATCCTGATTAGGCTCATAAATCATGCCTAAAATGGGCTGCTTATTGTAAATCAATCCCACTGAAACCGCATAAACAGGTAGTCCATGTAAGAAATTCGTGGTGCCGTCTAAGGGATCAATGACCCAATAATACCCATTGCCAACTTCATCGTAAGTAGAATCACTCTCTTCAGCGATAAATTGTGCTGCTGGAAAAATGGCCGACAAACCCTCCTTTAATTTCGATTCGGCTTGTTGGTCTACAAATGAAACCAAGTCATTGGTTCCTTTGTATATGATATCTCCTGTTTTTACTTGGCTGACCGCCGATTGAATCCAATGACCTGTTTCTCTCACGCAAGGCAGAGCCTTCGCTAATAAAGCCTTTAAATCCATCTTAAAACTATTTAGGAGCGTTTAATTTAGCTACTTTAGGGCTTAATGCTTGAAGCCAATCGGCCACAATTTGTTGCGTTTCCTTCAAATAAACATCTTTTGCATGTTTATCGGCCGTCGATTTCGCTTTCTTATCTGCATCTGTTTCAGAAGTCGTAGGCCCATTGCCACCCGACAATGCATCCTCTACCGCTTGAGCCTCATCCGGTTTTTTCTTCTGATCATCCAATTCCTTTTTCCGCTTGGTCAAATTCAAAGAAATGGAATTGGTTTCTTTTATTTTTTTCCAACGGTTAAAATCATCCCTTAATTTTACCAAATCAGGTTTCGTTTTCAAACGAACATTAAAGCCAGATTGCACTTTGGAAAGTACCGCTGTATTAACATGCAAAGTGGGTGTAAAGACCGTAGAAGCAATCATATCCCAAGGCAATGCGCTTGGCTGAGAACTTTCGCCAAACTCCTCAGCTGAAAATGCCGATGGCATCGCAAAATCAGGACTCACCCCTTTATGTTGGGTTGAACTTCCATTAATGCGATAAAATTTCTCTAAGGTAATTTTCAATTGGCCCACAGGCTCTTTTTCGTTGGCCATGTAATTGTCCAAATCAACGACCGATTGAACCGTACCTTTTCCGTAAGATTGCTCGCCTACGATTATACCCCGCTTATAATCTTGAATAGCAGCAGCAAAAATCTCCGAAGCTGAAGCAGAAAAACGGTTGATCATTATCGCTAAAGGTCCGTCATAGGACTGCTCTGGATCACGGTCTAATTCTTGCGTTATCTTTCCGTCCGATTGTTTTCTTTGAACCACAGGTCCTTTGGTAATAAACAAACCAGTCAAATCAATTGCCTCAATTAATGAACCTCCTCCATTGTTACGAAGATCTACAATCAATGCATCGATTCCCTCTTGCTTAAATTCGCCTAAAAATCTCTTTACATCCGATGTGGTCGATTTAAAATCTGCCTCACGCTTTCTTGCTCCTTCAAAATCTCGGTAAAACATCGGAATGGTAATCAATCCTAGTTTGATTTTCTTATCACCTTGATTGAAAACTAAGACTTCTTTCTTCGCTGTCTGTTCTTCCAACTTTATTTTTTCACGAACAATTCGGATCTCGTTGGTCGGCGAACCCGTCACCCCTGAGGCAGGTAGAATTTTAAGTCGGACTACAGTTCCTTTAGGCCCACGAATTAATTTGACTGCGTCATCGGTAAACCAACCAATCACATCGACAAAACTTCCATCATCGCCTTGGGCTACCCCAACAATACGGTCTTTGGGATTAATTAATTTACTTCTAAAGGCAGGTCCTCCAGGAACTAAATCCTGTATGGTCACATAATCACCTTCTAAACGAAGCGTTGCACCTATTCCTTCAAAGCTTTGAGCCATATCCTTGTTGAACTCCTGAGCTGCTTTCGGTATCATGTAAGAAGTATGCGGATCAATACTTTCCGTGTAAGCATTCATGAAAACTTGGAATACATCCTCAGACTTCGTGCGCGCCATGTATTTTTCCGACCTAGCGTAACGCTCCTTCATCTCACGAACGGCAGTGGTATCCGCCTTACCGCCAATTTTCCAATCTAGGAATTGACGTTTAATATCTTTACGCCAAAAATCGTTTAGCTCGTCCGCAGACTTCGCCCAAACGGCTTTATCTCGATTAGGCTGATACGTTTCATCCGCATTAAAATCAAAAGGCTTATTTAAAACGGCATGAATATAAGCGTAACGCTCCTTGTAACGCGTTTGATACAAATTATAAATTTGGAAAGCAGAAGTTAAATCTCCAGCACTGAGTTGCTCATCGATGGTAAATCTAAATTTTTCCAAATCTTCAATGTCTGAAGCAATAAAAAACACTTTATTAGGATCAAGCTCCTTAATGTATGCGTCATAAATTTTAGAAGATAAAGAATCATTAACAGCTATTTTACGGTAATGATAATTGCTCAAAATCCCAAAAACCAATCGCTCGACCTTTTTCTGAGTTTCCGTTGGTTTTAAATCACCCTCTTGGTAACGGGCATTGCTACTCGGTAAATCTCCTTGCGTTTTGCCGTGAAGAAAAAGGACAAAAATGAAAGATATGGGAATTAAAAGCGGCAGTATCTTCTTCATAAAATTTGTAATGTTTCAAACTTATTTTTCTATTTCTAATAGTTCTACTTCAAAAACTAAAGCAGAATAAGGTTTAATCGTTTGACCTCCTCCACGAATTCCATACGCTAATTCTTGAGGAATGTATAACTTCCACTTAGAACCCACTGGCATTAATTGGAGCGCCTCAACCCAACCTGGTATCACACCTGAAACTGGAAATGAAACCGGCTCACCTCGTTGGACCGACGAATCAAACACCGATCCATCAATCAAAGTTCCGTGATAATGAGTCTTAACTTTATCCGTCGCCAAAGGTTTTGGACCTGTACCCATTTTAATTACTTTATACTGCAAACCACTCGCTGTGGTCATGACAGAATCCTTCTTTTTGTTATCCGCCAAAAACTTTTCACCAGCCTCTTTATTTGGAAAAAATTGTTTCGCATTTTCAGCCGCCTGGCGCTCTTGATTTTTCATCATAAATGTATTCATGATATTTTGGCATTCAGCCTCAGTCATGGACAATTTATTCCCCGTCATTACCGAGGCAAATCCTTTAGCCACCATCTCTACATTTAGAGTTACGCTTTGCGATTTAAAATTTTGAGCTACCAAAACACCTACCGCATAGGAAACGGAGTCTAATGAGGTATTAAATTTCAATGCAGATTTAGATGCGTCTGATGTTGTCGCTTTTGGAGCAACCGCCTTACCTTTTGGTTTTGAACTTTTATTAGCAGGAACTTTTGTTTGGG
>CAIZMB010000012.1 GCA_903933935.1 uncultured Cytophagaceae bacterium | reverse complement strand
GGTTTCATCTTGATATGTTTTGGTATATAATTTATCAGTCTTACCAAATAATTTCCAATCAATGTTTCTTGGATTTTCACCTGGTTCATATGATTTGAATTCTTTGAATTCAGAAGAAAATCCGTGAAGAATGCTTTTGTGTTTCCCATGAAATATCCCTTCTAATACTTCCTTGGATAAAATTTCTAAGGATTTATATTCACTTTTTTTTAGAAGTTTTTCGATCATTTTCCGATTTTTTGGGAGTCAAAGAAGGCTTCAATATTTTTTTTGTAGGAACTATTTTTTTGCGAACATTCTTTTTAATTGGAGCCTTCTTTTTGTTTTTTATCTTCTTTCTTTTCCGCTTTTTGAGGTATTTTTTGTGTTTGATGTTGCGTTTTAAACGGTATTTTTTTCTATATTTTAAGCGTGTTTTTTGATAATATTTTCGACTGAATTTCGGATTAGTTGCCAATGAGAGATGTTGGTATGGTATCAGCATTTGTTCGCCTTCGAAACCAACTATTTTAACTTTCACCTTCGCTAATCCGATTTTGTTTAATCTGAGTTTTTTTGCACCAGCGTCTGTAAGGTCTATTATTCGTCCTCTTTTATAGGGTCCTCTGTCATTAATTCGTACAATAATGGATTTTCTGTTGTTCAGATTTGTTACTTCAACTAACGTATTAAATGGATATGTTCTGTGTGCGGCGGTGAGTTTTGTTTTATTTAATTTTTCTTTGCTGGCAGTTTGTCTCCCATAAAATTTACCTGAATAAAATGACGCAATCCCATATCTTTCGTCTCCCAAATCTTGGGATAAACAAATGCTTATAGAGACAAAGAAAACAAGAATGGAACAATAAAATACTTTTGCCATTAATGGATTTTATTACACCTTAAAGATTCATTTTAATTTCAAGAATTAAAAATCCTATTTTTATTATGGGCCAATTCTCGCTTGATTGCATGATTAAAATTTTAAAATATTTTTGAGTCAATAAAATTAATAGTAGATTTACGATATCATAAACCAAAATTTATTTAAAGTGGAAGAAAGAGATAGAGAAGAATTGTTTTCTAAACGCATTAGAGCTGGTAAAAGGACCTATTTTTTTGATGTTAAGTCTACCCGTTCTTTAGATTATTACATTACAATTACTGAAAGTAGACGCCATCAAAAAGAGGATGGTTTTGTTTATGAAAAGCATAAAATGTTTTTATACAAGGAAGACTTTGATAAGTTTGCTGAAGGTTTAAATGAGGCAATTGATCATGTTAAAACTGAATTGATGCCTGAAGTTGATTTTAATCAATTCAATAAAGAGGATGAGGAGTTTGGCAATACCGATCTTAAATGGGAATAAATAATAATAAATAATCAAAAGCCTCTGTGAAAGCAGGGGCTTTTTGATTTTTAGCCGTATTTTTGCAATTGAAATATAAAATTTTATGGGATTAACGTGTGGAATTGTTGGATTACCCAATGTAGGTAAATCTACTTTATTTAGTGCTATTTCTTCAAATAAAGCCGAAGCGGCTAATTATCCATTTTGTACGATTGAGCCCAATGTGGGTATTGTTACTGTACCAGATGAGCGGTTAAACATATTAGCTGAATTTGTTAAACCTAATCGGATTTTACCAACTGTCATTGAATTTACTGATATCGCAGGATTGGTGAAGGGAGCTTCGCAAGGAGCTGGTTTAGGCAATAAATTTTTGGCTAATATTCGTGAGGTGGATGCCATAATTCATGTTGTGCGGTGCTTTGATGATGATAATATTATCCATGTGGAAGGAAGAGTTAATCCCGTTTCGGATAAGGAAATTATTGATATGGAACTCCAACTTAAAGATTTGGAATCTGTTGATAAAAAAATAAGTAAAATTGAGCGTGCCGCTAAAGCAGGAGACGCTAAAGCGAAACAAGAATTAAACGCATTGCTTTTATTTAAATCTACTTTAGAAGCTGGTAAATCGGCCAGGACGGTGGATATGGATTCTGATCTGCGGGAAACCTCAATTGGTGATTTATGTTTATTGACGGACAAGCCTGTTATTTATGTGGCCAATGTTGATGAAAACTCTTTATCGACCGGCGGGAATATCTTTGTGGATCAATTAAAGTCAAGTGTTTCAGCTGAAAATGCAGAGGTAATAGTTGTTTGTGCAGCGATTGAAGCTCAAATAGCAGAAATAGAAGATTTAGAGGAAAGGGATATGTTTCTAAGTGAATATGGATTGGTAGAATCAGGCTTAAGTAAATTGATTAAAAGTTCTTATTCCTTACTCAATCTGATTACTTATTTTACGGCTGGTGTTCAAGAAGTTAGGGCTTGGACGATTCAAAAAGGTTGGAAAGCTCCTCAAGCAGCAGGTGTCATTCATACTGATTTTGAACGTGGTTTTATTAGGGCTGAGGTTATTAAAATGGCTGATTATCAGACCTATAAAAGTGAAGCTGCTTGTAAGGAGGCCGGGAAATTAAATGTCGAAGGGAAAGATTATGTAGTACATGATGGTGACATCATGCATTTTAGGTTCAATGTTTAAAGAGGAAACTGTATTTTTTGATAGCCAATGAGTGAATCATATCGTTCTCCAGGCTTTCTAAAATACACTAAAACTTCATAATAATTTTCAGTTTCTGAATGGTTTCCTTCTAAATTATAATTCTGAGGATTGCTACTAATAAATTGATAATTATAAATTCCCTGCTTTAACAAAATTTTTCCTATGTAAGTACCTTTTGTTTCATCATATTGAAGCTGGTTTAAATGGTTTAATTCATAAGAATTAAACGCTCCATTGACATATATTTTTTCATCTTCAAATTTCCTAGACTTCAAAATAAAGGTACACCATACATAATCTGCTTGAAGCGGATTAGCTGGATTTTCGTAGTTGGCAATCACGAATGCCCCATTAAAATCAGGTCTCTGGACATATGAATAATTACCTTGTACTTGTTCGGGTATGATTGATATTTCAAAATAACGATCCAAGGTGTTGATTTGACCCACAAAATTCAACCGTTGCTGAGTACTTCTAAGATCAATCAATCTAAATTCATTGCCTCCTGGAATCGCATTTTCTTGGTTATAAAACTGATACGTCATTCTTCGCTCAATGGCTTGAACCATTGGGGTAGGAATCTTAGGTAATAGGTTTTTAGGTTGATTGTTTTTGCGGACTTCGATTTTTAAATTTTCATCTGAGTTTATTAGATAATTGGATGGATATCCTAAATTCAAGTCGATAAATTGGTGCGTGGAGCGCAATTGGTTTGATTTGGCAAAATTTATTTTGGCACCTACATTGATTTCGTTTTGATAAATAGAAAATCTTTTGGTTAATATAGTGTCACGCTTATTTCGATTGGCATAGATCATTGCGATGTAATTACCACTTATTTTGACTTTGGGCAGCGATATTTTATACTGTTTGTAGGGCATTTTTGTACCCATAGAGGCTTCAGGATATCGAATGGGGATATCATTGAAATCAACTAAATATTCTATTTCATTTAAGACAGAAGGTTTCCAGTCAGATTGGCAATGGATAATTCTTAAGAAATAATTGGTATTGGCTAAGTTTAAATCATCAAAAAACAAGTTGATATTCCCTTGCCTCTCGATATCTAAACATAAATTATCAACGATTAATTCGTTCGCGGTATTTTGACTCAGATATACGGTCTTAATTTGCTCTTTATTTACTTTATTGGATATCTGAGCATGTACCGAATTGATAAGAGTTAGAACTAATAAGATTTGCCATGAAAAAATCAGACTTTTGATTTTCATTCGGTTAATTGATTAACAATTCCCATTCATTGGTCACCTTCAATAATTCATCTTTCTTCTCATTAATTTTCAATTCTATAGCGGGCAATTCAATAAATTTTCCCTCTTGAGCCAAATTGGCCATATTAGTTTCCAGCTCCGAGATGGATACTTCTAAATCCATTATTTTGGCTTCAAGTTTCTCGATTAATTTCTCTTGACTCGGGTTACTCGATGTGCTTTTAAGAGAATGGGGTGCTAATTCGGGTTTTGGTTTTTCACTTGATTTTTTTACTGTACCTGCATCAGAAATACCTCTGCTGGCTTGCCAAACTTCATATTCGTCGAAAGAGCCAGGGTATTCTTTTATTTCATAATCTTCGATGTACCATATTTTGTTGGCAATATTGCTTACAAAATAACGATCGTGTGAAACGACTACATAGGTGCCTTCGTATTGCTGCAATGCTTGAATTAAAATATTTACTGATTGCATATCAAGGTGGTTGGTAGGCTCATCGAGCAATAAAAAATTGGCTTGCGATATTAATACCTTGGCTAATGCCACTCGAGATTTTTCCCCTCCAGAAAGCACTTTAATTTTTTTGAATACTTCCTCTCCAGAAAACAAAAAACAGCCTAAGACACTTCTTAATTCCATTTCAGTTTTAGCCGTGCCTGTTGCCTTCAATTCTTCTAATAAATTATTTTCTACTTGTAAACTTTCTAATTGATGTTGCGCAAAAAATGATTCGATCACATTATGTCCAGTTCTGCGTTCGCCTTCGATTTTTTCTGTTCCGGATATAATTCTTAATAAGGTTGATTTTCCTTTTCCATTGGCGCCAATGAGTGCAATTTTATCACCTCGATTGATCGTAGCGGACGTATTTTTTAATATTATTTTCTCGCCAAAGGCTTTTGAAATATGTTCTAAAAATAAAATGAATCTTCCAGGTTGGGTACCAAAATTAAATTTGAAATTAACTTTTGCTTTTTCATCAATTACTTCATCGACAACATCTAAACGATCTAGTGCTTTGACCCTAGATTGCACTTGGCGTGCCTTACTAGCTTTCGCCTTAAATCGCTCTATAAATCGTTCAGTTTGCCTTATTTGTGATTGTTGGTTTTCATAAGCACCCTTTTGAATTTCATTTCTTAAGGATTTTTCTTCTTCATAAAATGAAAAATTTCCTGGATACAGAGTGATTTTAGCATTAGATACTTCGGCGATATTGTCCACGGTTCGATCTAAAAAATAGCGATCGTGGGAAACAACTACTACAGAACCCTCATAATCATGAATGTATTTTTCAACCCATTCGATGGATGGTAGATCAAGGTGGTTGGTTGGCTCATCCAGAAGTAATAATGCTGGTTTTTGTAATAATAATTTGGCCAGCATCACACGCATGCGCCATCCTCCTGAGAATAAACGCAATGGTTTATTTAAGTCCTCAGTAGTAAAACCAAGACCTTCTAAAATCTCTTCAGATTTTGACTGAATGGTATATCCGTCTAATCTTTCAAATTCCTCTTGTAGCTTTGATAATAAATCGACATCCTTATCCTCATAATTTGTTTCCATTTTATGAAGCACTTCGTCAATCTGTATTTGTAGTTCTAAAGCTCTTTCAAACGCCTGCATCGCTACATGAAGGATACTATCATCCGTTTGATAGGAGAGGAGATCTTGATTTAAAAATCCAATGGTACACTCGCCTGATTTTGAAATATTTCCCCCATCTGGACTATACTCACCTGAAATTAATCGGAGTAAAGTTGATTTCCCTGTTCCATTAGCCCCAATTAGGCCAATTTTTGTTTTGGGTTTGATGTGTAAATTGGCTCCATCATAGAGGGCCCGACTACCGAAATAGAAACTTAAATTAGATATAGATAACATGTTACAAAGATAACCGATTATCTTCAATAGCTAAAGTCGGTTCCTTGCATTTTGTCCTCCGAGGTGGGAGCATTTAATAATTTTCACCAAACCTTCATATTTTATCGGATTTTTGTGATATCCCATGGTTTTAGAAAGACTCATGGTTCGATTGTTATCTCCCATCGATAATTCAATATCTTCCATCGTCATTTGACTTGGATGCTCATATCCACAAGCATGTGAAATTTCTGCAATTTCTTTGACTAATGACTGATGATAATTATAAAATCGCTCACTTTTTAATTGAGGATCAATGCCTGCTTGTAGCCATTTATTTGATGTGGCAACCCCGGAAGGACAATGATTTGTATGGCATTTTTGAGCTTGGATACATCCAATGGACATCATGGCTTCTCTTGCAATATTTATACTGTCCGCGCCCATGGCAAATGCCATCAATGCTTTTTCCGCAAACCCTAATTTTCCTGAGGCAATGAAAAATATTTTATCTGTTAAATCATGTCGTTGAAAAATCTGATAAATTTTAGCAAATGCAAATGTGAATGGCATGGAAACATGATCAGCAAAGGCGTGTGGAGCGGCTCCTGTTCCCCCTTCTCCTCCGTCAATGGTTATAAAGTCCGGACCAGAATTTGTTTTCACCATGTAGGCCGCAAGCTCTTCCCATTGCTCTAATTTACCGATGGCCGATTTTATGCCAACAGGCAACCCTGTTTCTTTAGCCATACTTTCAATGAATTGAACCATTTCTGGTATGTTTGAAAATGCCGAATGAAAGGCTGGGGATACGGCATCTTTTCCTTTTGGAATTAACCGAATGGCAGCTATTTCATCATTGATTTTTGAACCAGGCAACATTCCCCCTTTTCCTGGTTTAGCCCCTTGCGATAATTTCAGTTCAATGGCTCTTAAAAAGGGGTTATTTTCTACCTTCTCTTTTAATTTTTCCATGGAGAAATGTCCATCTAAATTTCGAACGCCAAAATAAGCGGTCCCAATATTTAAAATAACATCTGCTCCATTTTGGTGGTAAGGCGAAAGAGAACCTTCCCCCGTATTGTGATAGCAGCCAGCTAAATCGGCACCTTTATTTAATGACTCAATAGCTTTTGCAGATAATGACCCGAAACTCATCCCAGATATATTAATGATTGAGTAAGGACGATAAGGCCTTCTTCTATGATGATACTCCCCCATTATTTTTGCTGCTGGCATTGCACCTGGATTTTTATGAAAAGGGTGGTCCATGGGAGGATTATACCCAATCATGGCATTTTTAATGAATATATATCCGGGTGCATTAAAATCTTGATCACTTCCAAAACCTTGAAGATTATTTTCCTTTTTTGACGATGCATAAATCCACGATCTTTCTTGGCGGTTAAATGGCAATTCTTCTCGATTGTTAGCTACAATGTATTGCCTAATTTCAGGTCCTATCTTTTCTAACCAATACCTTATGTGTCCTACAATCGGATAATTGTGCGTGATGGAATGTTTTTTTTGAAAAAATACATCCCTAATGGCTACTAGAATCAGGATTAAAATAATCCAAAACCAAAAAGATGATAGCATGTTGAAATGAATTTATATTCAAAGATGTCAAATTATTTCCCAATTCTTATTTTTATCTTTGCGTTTTTACAATTTAATATGATTGCAAATTATACCCTTTTAAAGCAATATGTCATTTCGGTTTTTGAATCGATTGGATGTAATGAACATGATGCTAATTTGGCAGCTGATGTGTTAGTTTCAGCTGATTCAAGAGGGATAGATTCTCATGGGGTGGCAAGATTAGCTGGTTATATTCGTTTATTTGATCATGGCCGATTAAATCCCAAACCCAATATTAAAATATTACATGAGAGCCCTTCTACGGCTTTAGTGGACGGTGACCGTGGTCTGGGTTTAGTCGTAGCGCCAAAAGCTATGGATATTGCATGTAATAAAGCTAATGTTGCTGGAACGGGCTGGGTAGCTGTTCAAAATTCAAACCATTTTGGGATTGCCGGATATCATGCGATGAAAGCCGCAAGCCAAGATATGATTGGTTGGGCCATGACACATGCCGCACCTTTAGTAACACCTACATTTTCTAGAGAAAGATTATTAGGTACGAATCCCATTGCAGTTTCTATACCCGCTTTACATGAGCCTACTTTTTTAGCTGACTTTGCTTCCACGGCTGTTGCCTATGGGAAATTGGAGATATTGCAAAGAAAGGGCCTTGATACTCCAGATGGTTGGGTTCAGGATGCAAACGGTAAGCCAAGTAACGATGCTTTTGCCATAAAAAATGGAGGAGCATTATTGCCATTAGGTGGTGATAGAGAACATGGTTCACATAAAGGTTATGCGCTTGGTGCTATTGTCGATTTATTGTCAGGTGTTTTGTCGGGTGCTAATTTTGGGCCTTGGGTTCCTCCTTTTGCGACTGCAGGATTTATGAATGCGGGAGAAACAGTAGGGAAGGGAACGGGTCATTTCATAGGTGCGATGCGAATAGATGCATTTAGACCTGCCATTGAGTTTAAAAAAGATATGGACATTTGGATCCAACGGTTTAGAAATGCGGATGCTATTGATGGTCAAAAAGTCATTATTCCTGGTGATCCAGAAAGAGAATTGGAAGTAGAACGTAGAGCCAATGGAATTCCATTAATTGACCCTGTTGTAGAAGATTTAAAGGCTTTATCGGTTCGATTTAATTTAGATTTTAAAATTGCATAATATGGTTACTAATAAGCGATTAAAGATTTTTTTATTAGTTTTTTCATTGTTGATGGCTATGTTTTCATATTACGCCTGGCAAATATTCAAAACACCCAATTTTCAAGTAGAAAAAAAGCCCTTTGCCTTATTGATTCCCAAAGGAGCGACTTATGAAACAGTATTGGATACGCTTGGAAAAAATAAGTTAATACGTGATGAATTAAGTTTTCGTTTTTTAGCCAAAGTATTTAATTATCCGACTCGTGTGAAACCTGGTCGTTATTTGATTTATGAATCGACGGGCAATTGGGAATTAATTCGGAAACTTCGCAACGGAAGTCAGGATCCTTTGAAAATAACTTTTTCTAATATTCGATTAAAAGAAGATTTAGCAGGTAAATTGGGTCGCCAATTAGCCTATGATTCTACTACAATTTATCAATTATTGGACTCTTCAAGCATCGTAGAACCACTCGGATTTTCAAAAGAAACCATTCCTTGTTTATTTATACCTGATACCTATGAGGTATTTTGGACTATTTCGTTTGAAGATTTTTTGGCTAAAATGAAAAAGTCCTATGATCGTTATTGGACCCCCGAACGGATTCAGTCTGCCAAAGCTTTGGGATTAAGTCCTACGGAGGTAGGAGTTTTAGCTTCAATCGTTTATGGGGAAAGTAAAGAAACTGCAGAACAGGCGAGGATAGCGGGAGTGTATTGGAATCGTTTGCAAATAAAAATGCCATTGCAAGCAGATCCTACGATTGTATTTGCGTGGAAGGATTTTTCAATTAAGCGTGTAACGGGTCGTTATACGTCGATTAATTCACCGTATAATACCTATCGCTTGATCGGTTTACCGCCAGGGCCTATTTCTATACCAGACCCAAGAGTGATGGATAAGGTATTGAAGCTAGAAAAACATAATTACTTATATTTTTGTGCTAAAGAAGATTTTTCTGGTTCACATAATTTTGCCGTGACGTATTCTGAGCACTTGCAAAATGCGGCTAAATTTCAAAAGGCCTTGGACGATCATAAAATTTATTAAATGTATACACACGCAATTAAATACCGAGTTTGCTATGCCGATACGGATAAAATGGGATACGTTTACTATGGAAATTATGCACGTTTATATGAAATTGCGCGGGTTGAAACGTTGCGATCTTTAGGTGTTAGCTATAAAGTTCTAGAGGATAATGGAATTGGTTTACCTGTTTTTGAACATTATTCTAAATTTCATGCATCAGGATTATATGATGATGTATTGACCGTTATTTGTCATGTAAACCGTTTGCCTTCAGCTAAAATTGAATTTAGCTATGAAATCAAAAATGAAGATTTGCTCTTAATAAATGAAGGCAAAACAACGTTGGTTTTTATGGATATGGCCAAGAAAAAAGTTATAAAATCACCCGAATGGATCATTAATGCTTTAAAGCCTTATTTTAATTGATGAAAAATAATTTACTTAAGGAGATTAAAGCTATCTGGAAAGAATATGAAGAGCATTATGTGCTCTGCCGTATTATTAGCATCTTATATCAAAAAATTTTTCAATTTGATATCGATGTGCGAGCTGCTGCTGTTGCTTATAATTTTACTTTAGCTGTTTTCCCCACCATCATTTTCTTGTTCTCCTTGTTGCCTTACATGCCCATTGATCATTTAGACGTTAAGATGATTGGGTTTTTGAAGGGTACAATGCCTAAGAATCTTCATGGAGATTTGACTGAATTAATTCGCGAAATAGTGAATAAGAAACGTGGTGGAGTACTTTCATTTGGTTTTATTTTTGCTTTATATGCTAGTACAAGTGGAATTATGGCATTAATTAGGTCTTTTAATCTTACCTATAAAACGAATGAAAATAGAGGATTTATCAAAGAGCGAGTGATAGCTGTGGTCCTTAATTTTTTATTGACTTTTGTTCTATTGATTGCATTTGTGGCTTTTATTATGGGAAATTTTGTTTTAAAAATGTTGGCAAAAAAAGATTTAATTGAATATAATTTCACCTATTATATGACGAAATCGTTGACTTATTTAAGTATTTTCTCGGTATTCTTTTTTACTATTTCCATTATCTATTATTATGCCCCAGCCATTCATAAGCGATGGAAATTTTTTAACGCTGGTTCAATTACAGCTTCAATTTTGACTATTTCCGTTACTAATATTTTTTCTTATTATTTGGTTAATTTCGCTAGTTACCATAAAATCTATGGCTCTATTGGGTCCTTGATCGCCTTAATGGTTTGGTTGTATTTTATTGCATTGATTTTGATTGTGGGTTTTGAGATAAATGCGAGTATAGACCAAGTGAAAACTGAGGATAATGATGTTGAAAAAGACATTGATTTTTTCAAAACGTATTAGCCATGGCAGCCCAACTAATTAAACTATACGACAAAAATAATTCCATCGAAATTCTTGATTCCATCGTGCAAGTACTGCATAAAAATGGAGTCATTATCTACAGAACGGACACCATGTATGCTTTAGGCTGTTTGATAATGTCCCAACAAGCCATTCAACGGATCTGTGATATAAAACAAATTAAGCCCAGTAAGAATCGCTTTTCTTTCATTTGCAACGACTTAAGTTCCATCGCTAATTATGCCAAAGTCAGTGATGTAAATTTCAAATTATTGAAACATTATCTTCCAGGTCCATATACCTTCGTTTTGCCAGCGAGTTCAAGTGTTCCATCGGTTTTGGTTCAAGGAAAAAAAACAGTAGGTATAAGAATTCCTGATTATTCGCCAATACTTGAGTTAATTAAAGAACTTAATGCTCCTCTATTGACAACAACTTTGGTCCATGAAGGATTAGATGTGGAAGAATTCACAGATCCAAGTCTTATTTTTGATCGTTATAAAAATCAAGTAGATTTGGTTCTTGACGGAGGATTTGGAGGTATTTTTCCTTCTTCTGTCATTGATCTAACTGATGAAATTCCAGAGATCATTAGAGAAGGCGCGGGTCAATGTGATGATTTTAAGTAAATCACCATTTCATCGCTGTATCGGATGGTTTGTTGTGTTTCCAGCGTTTATGTGACCATAAATACTGATCTGGATATTTTAATACTGACTTCTCTAACCTTCTTGCAAAAAGTTCAATAATAGCCCCTTTGTCTACATTATCATAAGATGGTTTGATTAGTTCTTCAAAACTCATTGTATAATAGCCTCTTTTTTCCCTAATTAATTCGACGAAAATTACTGGATATTGATATTCCCTCGCAAATCTTTCCATGCCAGTAAAAAAGCCAGTAGGCTGATTTAGGAAATTTGTCCAATAAGCACTTTCGGGTTTAGGGGGGGATTGGTCCGCTGCCAAACAAATGGCTCTCGGGATATCTTTTCTTTCTCTAGCTAGGACAACAGATTCTCTTTTCTCCATCAATACATTGCTGCCAAACCTGGACCTCACCCAAAATGTAAAGTCATTAAATAAAGGACTAGATAACTTTTGATAGACGATGTCATATAAGTTGTCTGATAAAGCTAGTCGGTGTACCGCCCATTCCCAATTGCCCTGATGCCCTGCAACTAAAACAACGGGTATTCCTTTGTCTAAATAATTGGTAATTATTTCTTCATTGACCAAGTTTACTCGTTCTAGCATTTCTTCTTTGCTAATGGTTGATCCTTTGAAGAATTCCACCATTTGATCCGTTAGGTACCCATAGAATTTAACTGTTAGGGAGTTTATTTGTGAGGCGCTAAGGTCAGGAAAGGAGTTTTTGATATTATTGACGATGACCTTTTTCCGATAAGAAAATACAAAATAGAGCAACCATTTTGCCAAGGATGCTATTCTGTATAATATAAATAGGGGTAAATAGCCGATTAATTTTAAAAAAAACATAGATAAACGTTAAGGGTATGCCATCATTAACATGTAATTTTACAAATATCCGATTATTTTTTCAATGCACATTGAAATTCAATATTTGCCCTGCTTAGAATATGTAAGTTTATTGATTCATTCGAATCATGTTGAGTTTGAAGTGATGGAGAATTTTCCCAAACAAACTTTTCGTAATCGCACGTATGTATTGGGAGCTAATGGAAAGGAATGTTTAACGGTCCCAACCATGCATGTCAGTGGGCAAAAAGTGCTGACTAAAGATATCCGAATTGATTATTTTCAAGATTGGCAGCGTCGGCATATGGGTGCAATTCAAGCAGGTTATGGCAAAGCACCATTTTTTGAATATTTTGAGCCATATATTAGCGATATTTTTGCGAAAAAAAATAAATTTTTAGTAGATTTAAATATTGATTTCATTCAGTTAATCATGAAAATTTTGAATGTGGAGTTTTCTTTCACTCTTACAGATCAATTTAATTCAACCAATAACTTGAGTTGCTGGAATCAAATAAATGCCAAACAAGATTGGCAATTAAGAACAAATTTCAAATCGATTCCGTATCGACAATGTTTTGGTGATTTATTTGTCCCTAATTTATCTATTTTGGATTTATTGATGAACCACGGGAAGGAATCAAGAAATATTTTAAGTTAATTTTATTAATATTGAACAAATAGATATTGAGATGTGTTTTTCGCAATAGATAAAAAGAAATCAAATGGAAGCAAAGTTTTCAAATAAAGTAAAAGAAGTGATTTCGCTGGCCCGCGAAGAAGCATTGCGTTTAGGACATGATTATATTGGGACAGAACATTTAATGTTGGGAATGATTCGTGATGGAGAAAGTTCAGGGGTTGAGTTATTAGTGAAATCAGGTGTTTCGTTAGATCAATTACGTCAAAGTATCGAGCATTCTACTGCATCTACAACCAAATCTACTTTTGATAAGCAGAATTTATTGAACATTCCCCTAACAAAACAAGCTGAAAAAGTTTTACGTTTAACTTACCTAGAAGCCAAATATTTCAAGACTAATTTGGTTGAAACGGATCATTTGTTAATGGCTATCCTTCGAGATGAAGATAATGTGGCCACACAGATCTTAGAAAAATATCAGGTGTATTATGATTTAATTAAAGAGATGGTTGATTTTCAGTCGAGCACTGGTCAAGATATTTCTCCTAAATCTTCCTCAGATACGGATGATAATGATGACGATAGTCGTCTTTATTCAGGTTCAGCCTCCAATACACCAGGCGGTGCTTCTGCGAGTGGAACCAAGGGAGCAGAAAAAAGTAAGACTCCTGTTTTGGATAATTTTGGACGCGATTTAACCAAAATTGCTGAAAATGGTAAATTAGATCCAATTGTAGGACGCGAAAAAGAAATTGAGCGCGTAGCACAAATTTTGTCTAGACGCAAAAAGAATAACCCTATTTTAATTGGGGAGCCGGGAGTAGGTAAAACCGCTATTGCAGAAGGTTTAGCGTTACGTATCATCCAAAAAAAGGTTTCTAGAGTGTTATTTGGAAAGCGTGTGGTTACTTTAGATTTAGCATCTCTTGTGGCAGGAACGAAATATCGTGGACAGTTTGAGGAGCGAATGAAAGCGGTGATGAATGAGTTGGAAAAGTCAACCGATGTGATCTTGTTTATCGATGAATTGCATACTATTGTGGGTGCGGGTGGTGCTTCTGGATCATTAGACGCTTCAAATATGTTTAAACCTTCGTTGTCACGAGGAGATATTCAAGTTATTGGAGCGACTACTTTAGATGAATATCGACAATACATTGAGAAAGATGGTGCTTTAGCGCGTAGATTTCAGACAGTTATGGTGGATGCGACGACTATTGACGAAACCATAGAAATATTAAATAACATTAAAGATAAATACGAGGAGCATCACCATGTGATTTATACCCCTGAATCCATTATTTCATCGGTAAAGTTATCTGATCGTTATATATCAGACCGTTTTCTGCCGGATAAGGCGATTGATGTAATGGATGAAGTTGGTGCGCGTGTACATATTTCTAATATTAATGTGCCGGCTGATATTGTGGCATTAGAAAATCAGATTGAGCTTGTCAAAAAAGAAAAGAATCAAGTTGTAAAATCTCAAAAATATGAGGAAGCGGCACAATTGCGCGACCGTGAGAAAAAGTTGATTGAGCAATTGGAGAAAGCAAAGCAAATTTGGGATGAAGAATCAAAGAAACAGAAATTCACTGTCACTGAAGAGCATGTTGCTGAAGTAATTGCTCAAATGACGGGCATTCCAGTGAATCGTGTTGCGGCTAAAGAGGGTGAAAAATTGTTGAAGATGGAAGAAGAGCTAAGCAAACATGTGATTGGCCAAACCGATGCAGTTAAAAAATTGGTAAAAGCGATTCAACGGACTAGAGTAGGTCTTAAGGATCCGCAAAAACCGATTGGGTCATTTATATTTTTAGGACCTACTGGAGTTGGAAAGACGGAAATGGCTAAGGTTTTGGCTACTTATTTGTTTGACAAGGAAGACTCACTGGTGCGTATTGACATGAGTGAATACATGGAGAAATTTAGCGTTTCTAGGTTAGTGGGCGCGCCTCCAGGCTATGTGGGTTATGAAGAAGGTGGTCAGTTGACCGAAAAAGTTCGTCGCAAGCCTTATTCCGTTATTTTATTGGATGAAATTGAAAAAGCGCATCCAGATGTGTTTAATCTATTGCTGCAAGTATTGGATGATGGTATTTTAACAGATGGATTAGGAAGACGTGTTGATTTTAGAAATACGATTATTATTATGACGTCCAATATTGGCGCCAGGGATTTGAAAGACTTTGGTTCAGGAATTGGTTTTTCAACTAAATCTAAATCAGACAATTTGGATGAGCAAGCTAGGTCAACAATCCAAAATGCGTTGAAAAAGGCATTTGCTCCTGAATTTATAAATCGACTAGATGATATTATTATTTTCAATTCACTTGAAAGAGCTGATTTGCATAAGATTATCGACTTAATGTTAATAAAACTAAAAGCTCGTTTGGTTAATTTGGGTTATGAAGTTCAATTAACCGAAAAGGCAAAAGACTTTATCGCGGATAAGGGCTATGATCCTCAGTATGGGGCGAGGCCACTTAACCGAGCGATTCAAAAATATTTAGAGGATTTATTAGCGGAAGAAATATTAAAAGGTCCTTTGGAAGAAGGTGAGTTGATCGAGGCGGATTATGAAGAAAATGCGGAACAAATAAGTTTAGTACGAAAAAAAGTATAAATCAATTTTATGAATTTAGTTCAAGATAAAGTTGTGTTGGTTACTGGAGCCTCTAGAGGGATAGGGAAGGCCATCGCAACTCAATTTGCCAAAGCAGGTGCTCATGTAGCTTTTACCTATTTGTCTTCTGTTGAAAAAGGCCAAGCTTTGGAAAAAGAATTATCAAGTTTTGGGATAAAGGCTAAAGGTTATCGTTCGGATGCATCTCAATGCGAAGAATCTGAAGCACTTGTAGAAGCTGTTTTAGCTGATTTTCAAACCATTGATATCTTAATTAACAATGCTGGGATAACGAAGGATGGATTATTGATGCGTATGAGTGAAGAACAATGGGATGATGTAATTCGCGTTAATTTAAAGTCGGTATTTAATTTGACTAAGGCAGTGATTAAACCTATGATGAAGGCTAAATCTGGTTCTATTATCAATTTGACTTCTATTGTTGGGATTAAAGGAAATGCGGGTCAAGCTAATTATTCCGCTTCCAAGGCAGGAATAATTGGTTTTACAAAATCTGTCGCACTTGAATTAGGATCTAGAAATATTCGTTGCAATTCGATTGCACCTGGTTTTATTGAAACCGAAATGACGGGTGAATTAAATGAAGCGACCGTTGAAGAGTGGAAAAAAGCCATTCCTTTAAAAAGAGGTGGTGAGGCTAACGAAGTGGCCAACGTATGTTTGTTTTTAGCATCTGATTTATCGTCTTATGTGACAGGACAAACCATTCAAGTGGACGGTGGATTATTAACTTAATGTTTTTAGACGAAATATCAATTCAAACCTCAATCGCGATTTATGCGGGATTGGGGTTTATTTTTTTTCTAGGTTTTGGATATTATTTCTTTCGAAATCCTATCAATAAAAGTCATTCAGTTTCATGGAAAATACTTTTAGGGAGTATTAGAGGCTTAATTTTGGCTTCTTTACTCGTTGCGATTTTGCCTTTTAAAATCTTTACTAGTGTAAATTTTAATGAGCCAGTCGAAAATATTTTTGTCGTTGATTTCCCTGATTCGCTAACTAAAGATTTTGACAGAACTTTTAGAAAAGTTGATTCAGTTTTGAAAATTAAATACCCTGAATTTATATGGGTTGATTTCAATGGCCACGAGATTGTAGATTTAAAGCGAACTACTCCCTTTTCTCGTTCTTTAAGTCGATTAAGCCAAACCATCCGAAAATTAAGCAAAGGCCAATCACCTAAAGAAGTATTTATCTTAACTGATGGGAATTTGAATGATTTGAACATTGAACTTATAGGTAATATTCACCTAATTCCGTTTGGTCAGGTATTAAATAAGGAACAAATTGAGTTTTCAACAACTAATTTACCCATTTTATCTGTTCCCGGTGAAGAGGTTCATTTACCAGTAGATGTATGGGTAAAGAATTTCAAGCGAAACAGAAATGTGCTTATCAATATTGAAGTAGATGGTGCTTTTTATAAAACACAAAAAGTCTCATTTGATACTGATCATACCTATTTATTGACAGATATAGACTTTAAGTCAAACAAATTGGGTGGGCATAAAATCAATGTGTCTTTAGATAATGGAGTAAACAAATGGATCGATTGGAACGTAGTTAATGAAAAGGCTATTGTATATGGATTTTCAGATGCATTGGATCCTGATGTCGGAGTATTAAATAGGGTCGCCAAAAATAAGTTCATAAAACTGATTTGGAATTTTGATATTACTGCTAAAATTCCCGACAAAGCTGATAAATTCATTTTTATGAGGATTTTACCTAAAGACATTTACAAGAGTAAAATGGATAAATCTTCTGTATTGTTTATAAATACTTCAAAAGATAAGACTTCACTTTATTTTAAAAGTGATCATCATGCAAAAATGGATGGTGAGTCACTTTGGGATTTACAAATGAAGGAATTTCAGACTTCAGGTGTCTATGTTAAAACTGATTCTACCTTGGGAGTTTTGTTTGACAATTTATTTGTAAACAATGCTTTGGACAGCTTAAATAAAGATCGAGCTCTCGTGGATGATTTATTAATTCAAGATCTATCCAATAATAGTTTGGGCCGGAATGAGCCTAAATTAAATTTCTTGGCCAATAAAAAGGAAATAGATTTGTTGGAAATAAATGATTTAGCCACTGCTGATTTTACTCAGAAGAAACAAAATTTAAATGTCAAACAAGAATCTGTATTTGTTTGGCAAAGTATATATTTCAAGCTTTGGCTATTAGTTTTAATCTTGACTGAATGGTTGATTAGAAAATTTAGAGAATTACGATGAGAAAGAACATTATTTTATGGTTGGCCTTCATTTTATCTATTTCGGCTTGCCAACCGAAATTAACTCAAAAAGAGTTTATTCCCGCGCAATATGCTAAAGTGTTTTCAGGCGCAAAACCAAAGAATTTTTTAGTTTCTGTTTTTATTTCGTTTGATTCTTTATCGAAATGGGTAGACCAAAGGCCTGATAAAACTATTTTTGAGTCAAAATCTGATCAATCTTTTATAGGTTTTCCCATTCAATCAAGTTTAGCAGGAAAAGTTAAAATTTCTACTAATAAAGCGAAGCTTTTAATCATTCAAGCTCCGGCTTTATTTGAGGCAAAACCTAATGTGGCAGGGTTTAATGCAGGTGTAGTCCGAGGTAAATTAGATTTAAATGTAGCTATTGATTTGCAAGTTAAGTCACTAAATAATTTTGGTGTAGGAAACATTTCTTATAGTTATCAATGGTTGGAAAAGCCAATGGTAAAGGTGGCAGGGTTTGGTGTTAATGTGGGGCCAGTCGTTGATAATTTATTTAAAAGTAAATACAATGAAGTAAATGCCACCATTAAATCTAATTTGGAAGGTTTATTGCAGCCAGCTAGTTTAGAGAAAATACTGGTCAATAATGCTCAAAATATCATTTGGCCCGAGTATACTTTTCCCACTAGTAGAATAGGTTTAGGAATTAGAAAATTCGATATAGCACCCCAAGGGCTTAATTTAGAGTTACTTTTAAATACCTCAGTAGGTTTTTCTATTTCCAAAATGGATCCTAAAAAAACGATTCGTTATTATTTGAATAATGATCAAAAATTTGGCCAAGAATTACCATTTTCAGGCCACTTGGATTGGATTATGATCAATGAATTTGTATCAAAATCTGCGCAAGAAAAATTAAAAATTAAAGGTTTGAAAATTCAAGTAAATGGAGAGAATACTTCTTATTTAAGCGCTAATATTAATGGATTTAAAGGAGCCAAATCGGAATTGAAGATTGATTTTGTTCCGGTAGTTTATGATCAACATATTGTTGGTTTTCAAATAGTAAACCAAGAAATTAAAGGTTTGTCATTTCCCAAATCGCTATTTAAAAAACAGGTAATTAGGCGAATTAATCGGATGGCCAATGACTTTAAATTTGATTTATTGAAATCTCAGGAATTGTTTGGAAAATTTTCGGGTCCACTGGTGATGACTAACACCAATTTGAAAATTGATTTATTACAATGGAATGAATCTAGTTTTTATATTAGTGGCTTATTGGGGGCCGATTGGAAGATTTTAAAATAATTAAGATACCTTTGTGGTGAGAAAATAAATCATCTTATCGCTTTTTAAAGAGGAAAGTCCGAACAACAAAGAGCAGTGTGCTTCCTAACAGGAAGGTGGATTTAACGGTCCAACAGATAGTGCCACAGAAAATAACCGCCTTTCGAGGTAAGGGTGAAAAGGTGGGGTAAGAGCCCACCGCTGGATTGGCGACAAGACAGGCAAAGGTAAACCTCACACGTTGCAAGATCAAATAGGCTGACTGTCTTAGGACAAAAGGGTTGCTCGTCCGATGTCAGTGGGTAGATTGCTAGAGGTAAACAGTGATGTTTATCCAAGATAAATGATAAGAGGGTAGGTTTCCTACTTACAGAATTCGGCTTATCGATTTATTTTCTCATTTTTTCATTTGTATTTTAGCCCAACAATCATTAATTTTGCAGACATTTTTATAAACACGAAGGACGAGATCCTTCATAAACCCATGTATAATGGCTGTTAAAATTAGATTATCGCGTCGTGGACGCAAGAAGTTAGCCATGTTTGACGTAGTTGTTTCGGATGCTCGTGCACCCCGTGACGGACGTTTTATAGAGAAATTAGGAACTTACAATCCTAATACAAACCCAGCTACGGTTGTTTTGAATGAAAAACAAGCGATTAAATGGGTGATGGATGGTGCTCAGCCAACAGATACTGCTAAGGCTATTTTATCTTATAAAGGGATATTATATGCAAAGCATTTGCAGGTTGGAGTAATTAAGGGTGCATTAACCCAGGAACAAGCTGATGCTAAATTTGAAGCATGGAAAGCTGCTAAAGAAATCCAAATTCAAACGAAGGCTAGTACGATTCAGCAATCAAAAGCTAAATCTAAGGCATCTCGTTTAGAAGCTGAATCTAAAGTATCTGCGAATCGTGCAGTTAATATTGCTGCTAAAAACAAAGCTGCTGATGAAGCAATTGTTGCTAGCGTAGTAGATGCGATTAATGAGTCTGATGAAGATGAAGTAGAAATAGCCAATGAAACATCATCTGATGTGGTAGCTGAAGTTGCGGTTGAAGAAGTTGTAACAGAAGCTCCAGCGGCAGAAGTTGCGGTTGAAGAAGCTGTAGCAGAAGCTCCAGCGGCAGAAGTTGCGGTTGAAGAAGTTGTAGCAGAAGCTCCAGCGGCAGAAGAAGCAGCAACTGAAGCGACAGAAGAGCCAGCAGCAGAATAATTTTAAAAATTTGATTAAATCATACAAATTTGTTTTCAGATTTGTATGATTTTTTTTTGTACCTATGGTAAAAACAGAATATTTTGAGTTGGGCGCTTTAGCTAAGCCTCATGGATTGAAAGGAGCATTTCATGTATTTATGGATGTAGATGATCCCTATGAATATGAGGGTTTGGAATCTGTATTTGTTCAAAAAGGCAACGAATTAGTTCCATATTTTATTGATGAACTTCAAATTAGAGATTCCGTTAATTTAATGACGCTGGAAGGTATTAACAGTCTAGATTTGGCTAAGGAATTAGTGGGGTTGAAGTTGTTTTTGCCTGTTAGCTTTTTGCCAAAATTAAAAGATGACCAATTTTATTACCATGAGATTATTGATTATCAGGTACAAGATCGTAATTTAGGTTCATTGGGCTATGTTAAGGAAGTTTATTCAACAGGTGCGCAGGACGTGATTATTATGATTTACAAATCAAAAGAAGTATTAATTCCTTTGATTGATGAAATTGTTCCCAAAGTGGATAAGAAACAAAAAATTGTATTTACTGAATTACCAGAAGGCCTTTTGGAGGTTTATTTAGAAGATGATGCGAATTGATATAATTTCAGTTATTCCTGCATTGATGCATAGTTTTTTTGAGCATTCTATATGCAAGCGTGCGTCTGATGCTGGGCTAGTTGATATTGTTTTTCATGATTTGCATGATTTTTCTTTAAAAAAACATCGCCAAGTAGATGATTATCCGTTTGGTGGTGGAGCGGGAATGGTTATGGCGATTGAGCCTTTATCACGTTGTTTAGACCAATTATTAAGCGAGCGGAAATATGACGATGTTATTTTTTTTACGCCTGATGGCCAACTCTTAAAACAAGGATTAGC
>CAIZMB010000011.1 GCA_903933935.1 uncultured Cytophagaceae bacterium | reverse complement strand
GAACTTAAAGTCGAATCCATCAAGCCTTGAATGTACTTTTTTCTTCCTGCTGATAATTCGAATATTCCCCACTTGCCTTTTAAATAGGCTTCTTGGACCAATAAATCCGCTTGGGTGTCTCCTAGATTTAACCTAGCCGCAGCCCCCAAACCCCAATCCACCTTTTTTCCCTTTCGATATTCCAAATAAGTAGAACCCCCAACATTAATATAATTCTCTTCCGTCGGCACAGCGCCAAACTGATTTGCCCGAAGCCAAAAAGGAGTGTAATTACTAGATGACAGACCTCCACCAAAAGAGAACGTTGGCGCAGAAGCCCTTTGACCAAAAACTGAAAAACTGAAAATAAAAAGGATCGCAAAAACGCCCACAACCATCACCACATCACTTTTTGCTTTTTGAAACATCCTTTTTATTAAAAATCAAATATATAAAATTTATTAATGACTTAAATTAGCCACCAATTCAAATCCTAAACTATCAATCCGCAACCGAACCTCGTTCTTGTTTTTTAATCCCATAACCTCAGCAGTCTGTCCTTTAAGTGGACCGGTGTCAATCGTAATAAAATCCCCTACTTTCACCGCACTATCTCCTATAACCGAAACTTCCATGTGATCCGATAAAAATTGTTGGATCGCCAAAATTTCCGCATCCTGCACCACCGCTGGTTTATGCAACCAATACACAAAATTAACCACACCAAACGTTTTTCTGACTGTAGCTCCCTGAGTAACCAAATCAATATTGACAAAAACATAGGAACGAAATAATACCTCCTCCACAATCTTTTTGCGATCCGACCACTGCTTTTTGCGCTTCGTTACTGGGCAATAACTCTCAATCCCGACTTCTGCCAACCTCAAAGAAACCTTTTTCTCCATCCGAGATTTTGTATATACCGCGTACCAAGCCATCTATTATTAATTTATAACCTTGCGTCTACCAAAGTTCTATTCAATACTGATTTAATGTCAAAAATAATTCCATTCTCGGCCTTCAGGCTCGCATAGGGTAAATTTAAAAACTCCTGATGTGCCACCGTCAACACAATCGCATCATATTGGGCCCCCAAATCAGTAACCAAATCAATTCCATGCTCTTTTTTCACTTCGGCTTTATTCGCCCAAGGATCATATACGTCCACCTCCATTCCAAAATCACGTAGCTCCCGATAAATATCAACAACACGTGAATTTCGAATATCAGGACAGTTTTCTTTAAAGGTAATGCCCAACATCAAGGTCTTTGCGCCTCCGATTTTTTTTCCTTTTTGGATTAACAACTTGACTAATTTATTGGCCACAAACAGCCCCATGTTATCATTTACCCTTCGGCCCGACAATATAACCTGCGGATAATAACCCAAACTTTCCGATTTATGAAGCAAATAATAGGGGTCAACGCCAATGCAATGTCCGCCCACCAAACCAGGTTTAAAATTTAAAAAATTCCATTTAGTTCCCGCAGCCTCTAGCACTTCAGATGTATCGATGCCCATGCGATCAAATATTAAAGCCAATTCATTCACAAAGGAAATATTGACATCTCGCTGTGCATTTTCAATCGCCTTGCTTGCTTCTGCCACTTTTATCGATGAGGCCTTATGGGTGCCCGCCACAATAATCGATCGGTATAACTGATCCACCCAATCCGCTATTTCAGGCGTAGATCCCGAAGTAACTTTTTTGATT
>CAIZMB010000010.1 GCA_903933935.1 uncultured Cytophagaceae bacterium | reverse complement strand
TTAGATAATTGGCGATCTCGGCCTTTTTTACCCATTGAATAGATCATTTCAATACCTATTCATTTCCAGAAAGTTGTCCAATAAAACGAAAATTACACTCCTTTGGTACTGTGGTGTATCTACATGTGCATTTAAAACGTATATGTTTACATTATACCAAAAACGAGTTTTTTTCAAGCGTCCCTAAAAACAAACAGTTTAAACTAGATAGACATGATTATTATAATTACGTTGAGCATAATAGCACTGGCTATTATTTTTATGGGTATTGTTACCGTCCAACAGGGGAATATAGCGGTGATATCCATGTTCGGGAAGTATAGTCGGATTTTGTATCCTGGCTTGAATTTTAAAATACCCCTGATTGAAAGTGTATTTAAGACCATTTCCATTCAGAATCGATCGATCGAGTTAGAGTTCCAGGCGATTACGATCGATCAGGCAAACGTGTATTTTAAATCGATGCTTCTCTATTCTGTTATTAATCAAGAGGAAAATACCATCATTAATGTGGCCTACAAGTTTATTGATGCCGAAAGCCTCATGCAAACCATCGTGAGAACGGTGGAGGGATCGATTCGTTCTTTTGTGGCAACTAAAAAGCAAAGCGAAATTTTAAGCTTAAGAAAGGAAATTGTGTCTTATGTGAAGGACCAAATCGACCAGGTAATGGAAGAGTGGGGTTATCACTTGCAAGATTTACAATTAAACGACATCACGTTTGATGAAGTGATTTTAAAATCCATGAGCCAGGTGGTTGCTTCGAACAATTTGAAAGCTGCGGCGGAAAATGAAGGACAGGCTTTATTAATCACCAAAACGAAGGCTGCCGAAGCGGAGGGTAATGCCATTAAAATTTCAGCGAGTGCGGAGAAAGAGGCCGCTAAATTAAGGGGTCAGGGTGTGGCTCTTTTCCGTCAGGAGGTTGCCAAAGGGATGTCCGATGCGGCGAGAGAAATGCAACAGGCAAATTTGGACACCTCTGTCATATTATTTTCGATGTGGACGGAAGCTATCAAGCAATTTGGAGAACAATCAAATGGGAATGTCATTTTCCTTGATGGCTCCCCAGATAATATGCAAAGAACGATGCAGCAGATGATGAGTGTGAATAAGTTAGAGACAAAGAAGCGACAATAAATTGATTATAAATCGTGCCCTTTTAAAAGAGGAATAAACCAAAACTAACATGAAAGAATTCGTAATCGACATTAAAAACCTGGTTGTTAAGCACTGGGGTAAACTTATAATTCTTTGGTTATTAGCTACCATTATTTTGAATTATGGAGATTTTATGGATGGATTCCATGAAGGCTATAATGAGGTAAAAAAGAAAGAAGCGCAAAATAAATAATCGTCTTTTTCAATACTCCTGTTCTACCATCATACATACTAAACTCTCTATAATTGAGGGTTTAGTTAAGCTATTTCGCACTGGAAAATCCAGTGTTTAAACCAACGTTTAGGCATCCTTAATCCGCCACTTTGCTCAGCGTCAAAACGTTAGGCGTAATGCATGGGTAGACCGTTAAATAAAATATTACCTTTTGCAAAAAACTAATAAATAAAATGAATATGGATTTTAAAGACCAGATCAAGCAGCTCGGAGAAAGAGTAACAAAACTAAAAGATCAAATTCAGACAGAAGAAGCTACAAAAAATGCTTTTATAATGCCATTTATACAAGCATTGGGATATGACGTTTTTAATCCCACTGAAGTTGTTCCAGAATTCATTTCAGACATCGGACTTAAAAAAGGAGAGAAAATAGATTACGCAATTTTCAAAGATGGTTCACCCACCATTTTAATTGAGTGTAAACATTGGGCTCAAAATCTTAATATACACGATGGGCAGCTTTTGCGCTATTTCCACGTTTCAAAAGCAAAATTTGGACTTTTGACGAATGGGGTTGTTTACCGTTTTTATTCCGACTTAGTGGCAGCAAACAAAATGGATGAAAAACCATTTTTAGAATTTAACATTAATGAAATTAAAGACAATCAAATTGAAGAACTCAAAAAGTTTCATAAAACAGTTTTTGATGCTGAAAGCATTACAAATACTGCAAGTGAGCTGAAATTCATGAATGAGCTAAAACAACTCATTCAACAAGAATTAATAAACCCTACTCCTGACTTTGTTAAACACCTTGCAAAACAAGTATACCCAAGTGTTGTAACTGCAAAAGTTTTAGAACAGTTTACTAATCTGACAAAGAAATCTATTCAACAGCACATAAGTGACCTAATTACGGAACGTCTTAAAACAGCGTTAACAAAAGAAGACGAAGAAACTAAGAAGCAAGAAGTTGTTCAGGCTTTAGAGATAGCAAAACTTGAAGATGGAAAAGTAATTACGACAGAAGAGGAACTGGAAGGTTTTATGATTGTAAAAACTATTCTTCGTCAAAAAATTAGTGCAAGTAGAATAACTTATAGAGATGCACAATCATATTTTGCCATATTACTTGATGATAATAACCGCAAAACCATTTGTAGACTTTATTTAAATGGTAACAAAAAGTTTTTCGTAACACTTGATGACCAAAAGAAAGAAGTTAAAGTTGAAATCCACACTTTGGACGATATTTTCAAATACTCAGAACCACTTTTGAAAACTGTTGAAAATTACGACAAATCAAAAGAGCCAACGTAACTGAAAAATATTAGAATATTAGCCTTACGCTGGTTTCATGTAAGGGCCTTTTGGATCTATATGGAAGGTTTTATAAGTAGTTGTTTTGTTTTACTTATCAAGATTTGTAGTGAAAATCGTCACCTTCGTCAGGCTCAAAACGTTATCTGCAACTTTAAACAACGACACAACAATAAATGAAACAAGGAATATTTATAAGTTATTCGGACTACGACAAAGAAAAAGTTGACTTGATTGTTAACGAACTTGAAGGGAATACAAAGTTTTTCCCAATAGTAATTGCTTTTAAACGTGAAGCACTAAAACCTTTGGCTCAAAAGGTTGCAGACGGAATAATTCAAGCGAAAGTTATCTTACCAATCTTGACAAAAAAATCTATCCCAACACAATGGATAAATCAAGAAATTGGTTTTGCGACAGCGTTAAGTAAACATATAATGCCAATTGTAGAAAGCGACCTAATTGATAACTTAAAAGGGTTTATTCACAAACAAATTGACTTACCCTATAACTTTCAACCTAACGCAAATAAAGCTTTGGAGAATGAATACTTCGCAATACAAATAAGGAGCTTATTGGCTGACTTGGAAGAAAATTTTCAAAAAATAAATGATTTTTATTCAAGACAACATAATTGGATGGATTTAGCAGTTGGATTTGATTCAGAGCCAAAAACTATAGCAAATATAATACTTGGAGAGGTTATGGAGTATAAATATTCAAACAACAATAAATTGTATAGACTAAAGCCTGAACCTTATGATCCAGAATTAGATAACTTTTATAAAGATTTTGATGGTTTAACTCTAACAAACATTATAGCTAAAAGAAAAATATAAAAAATAGCACTTCGGCCAAAAGGGGTGCTAAGAAAGTAGCGGTTCAGTGCTCTGCAGACAAATTTGTGGTTAATCAAAGTTAGGTTCTGCGCATCAACATTTGTAGTGAAAATCGCCACCTTCGCCAAGCCCAAAACTAATAGCTGCTATTGTAAAAGACAACTAAGATAAAAATGTCAATATCAATAAAGACACGTAAAATGTTGTGGGGACGCTCTGGAAACAGATGTGCATTGCCGTCCTGTAGAAAAAATCTTGTAGAGGATGAAACACAAACAGATGATGCTTCAATAGTTGGAGACGAAGCACATATTGTTGCAAGAGAAGTAGGTGGATCAAGAGGTGATTCTCAATTAACGCTAGTGGAAAGAGACAAATACGACAACTTGATTTTAATGTGTAAGATTCATCATAAGATGATTGATGATCAACCATTTGAATATACAGTTGAAAAGTTGCATGAAATAAAAACACAGCATTTGGATTGGGTAGAAAAAAATCTTAGCCCTGACACAGACAGGCAACGCGATGATGAAATCTATGCAACTTATATTGACAGATGGACTCAATTAGTTGACATTACGAATTGGAAAGCTTGGTCATCGTCTGTTTTAGTGGGAGGACAGCCTCAAATATCAGTCGTGCAATTTGAAAACTTAATTGAGCTTAACAATTACATTCTTTCCAGAGCATGGCCAAAACGATACGATAAAATTGAATTTGCTTTTAATAATTTTCGAGTTGTTATGGATGATTTTATCAATGTCTTTAGTTTTTACAAGGAAAAAGATGGAGATGTTGATGACCCTTTGTATACCACTGAGAAATTTTACAAAAAACTAACGAAATGGGATGAAGAAAAATACAACCAATTTTTAAAGCAATTTGACTTTCACGTTGAACTAGTGCAAGATCTAATGTGTGAAATGACAAGAGCCGCAAATTATTTGTGTGACCAAATTCGCAAACAACTTTCAAGCTCGTTTCGAATTAACGAAGGTGTTCTTCTAATTGAAACTGGACCTGATATGAGTTTTTCTTATCATACAGTTCGCTTAGAATATAAAACGACAGATCAAACCTTTATAAAATATCCTGGGCTAGAAAAATTTATGAAAACCAGGCAAGATAGAGGATACCACTTTGGGAATGGAGTTAATAAGAAATACTTGAAACAAACATTTGATTGAGATACTTTCAGCAGCTAACAGCGGGGTAAAGAAATTGGCGGTTCCGTGTTTCTATGACAGATTTGTGCGTAAACAAACTTTAGTGCATTTAATAAACATTTGTGGCGAAAATCGCCATCTTCGCCAAACCCGAAAACGTAAGTGGCAAGGCTAGGATACAAGCCGAGGTTGACAGCGTTGAATAACTTGACATAATATGAAAATTAGAAAAATAAAATGGAGAGACCATCCAATACTTGGCGACTTAGAAATTGACTTAAAAAGTCCTTCTGGTGACACATTTGACAACATCGTATTTGCAGGTGAGAACGGAACAGGTAAAACTACAATTCTTGAAACGATAAGTAATTTTTTAAACATTGGGTCATTTGAACATTTTGAATACATAGAATATGCTATTGGAAGTGATATTTTTACTGCCATTCCAACGACAGATGATACTACTATTAAACACTTTTTTGACGTAATGGACAGTTTAGGTACAATAAAACGTATTAGAAGTGACAGATCTAATAATCATCAATTATTAGAATCTGATACAACAGATTTGAGGCATTATGGCTGTGTTTTTTCTAAGGCAAGGGCAGATTATAAGACACAGCAAATTGCATCAACCACAACAAAACAACTTGACGTAGAAAAATATGATATTGACCAGCAAGATGATTTCACATCGTTAAAGCAGTTATTAGTTGACATTCAAAATCAGGACGCATCTGATTACATAAAATTAAATATGCAACTTGGACAATATCCAAAGTCCTTTGCTGAATTTTATCCAACCTCAAAAATATTTCGCTTCAAAAATGCATTCAACAACTTCTTTGAAAAAATAAAATATGAAAATATTGTAGATACTCCTGACGAAAAGCAAATAATGTTTAATAAAAATGGAAAAGCAATTTCAATTGATAATTTAAGTACAGGAGAAAAGCAAATTGTATTTAGAGGATGCTATCTTCTAAAAAATATTAAAAAGTTAAACGGAGCTGCTATAATGATTGATGAGCCTGAATTAAGTATGCATCCAAAATGGCAAAAGGAAATATTGAAATATTATAAAGAGTTATTTACTGAGAATGATATTCAAATAGCCCAAATTTTCATAGCTACACATTCTGAGTATGTAGTAGAGGAAGCCCTTTCAAATAGGACAAGTGATTTAGTCATAGTACTAACTGAAGTTGATGGTAATATTATTGTAAAGAATATTGTTGCCCCTTCTGTGTTGCCATCAATCACAAGTGCTGAGACAAATTACTTAGCTTTCGATATTGCTTCAATAGATTATCATATCGAGTTATATGGCTGGCTCCAACAAAAAGAATCTAAAGACACAATAAAATCTTGTGACACTTTCATTACAGGTCATTCACTTTATGTTAATACTATTCATGGCAAAACATCAAATCACAACGCAACGACCTATAACACAATTAGTACATTTATTAGAAATACAATAAACCACCCAGAGCCAAGTCGTACTTATACAGAAGAAGAATTGAGGATATCAACTGAATTACTGATAAAGTTATGCACAAATAAAGCTTAGCCAATATATAGATTTAGCAAAAGTGGCGGTAAATAACTCCGCATCAACATTTGTGGTGAAAATCGCCACATTTTCTGAGCCCGAAACTGATGGGGGTAATTATAGAAACACCCATATAAATTGATAATTAATCATAAAATGGCTAAACAGACAGGAATAAAACACTTTTGGATTTTGATACCAATTTATGGTGCAATACTTTTTTTATTTCTCTATTTTATTTCTACTCTTTATTATCCAGGGGGTTCACAGGCTGACAAAAATTCATTTGGGTTCAGTTGGATACATAACTATTGGTGTAATTTACTTAATGACAATGCGATCAACGGGCAGTCAAATACCGCTCAACCAATCGCATTGACAGCAATGTTTATCCTTTGTGTAACACTAACTTTGTTTTGGGTGCAATTTCCAATGTTTACCTCGTTAAACAAAGCGTACAAACTGACAATACAGATAAGCGGGTCACTCGCGATGTTAATTGGTACCTTTTATTTACAAAGTACGACCATGACTTAATAACAAACTTAGCCTCCTTATTTGGACTTATTGCTACAACAGGAACCTTAATAGGACTCTTTAAAAATAAATGGACAATGTTGTTCTTTGGGGGCCTATTAAACATTTTACTGGTTGTTATAAATAACAGTCTTTATTATAATAAAGACTTGATTTTTTATCTATCGATAGTTCAGAAAATTACCTTTATGGCTTTTCTGATTTGGATATGCTTAATTCAAATTAAAATATATCGACTGACGACAAACTACATAAGATGAGAAAAGCAGACGATACAACTGCTATGCAAAAGTGCCCGTTCAGTGCTCCGCAAACACATTTGTGGATAATCAAAGTTTGGTTCTCCGCATCAACATTTGTGGTGAAAATCGCCACCTTCGCCAAGCCCGAAACCGTTGTGGGCAATACCTCACAAAAGTGGATAATAACGAACAACAATCTGAATGAAGACAATTACACTTCCCGACGAACTAACTAAAGACCGTTTACAAGCTGTCCAGATTTTTGATTATTGTAGCTCAAAAGAAATTACTAAACAGCAAATTATTCTCAATCAAAACACCTTTAGTTTTTTAATTGAGGGGAATAAAGAAGTTGTTTTTGATAACTCAACCTTATCCATTGATAATTCCAAGTTTTTGATAATGAAGTCAGGACATTGTTTAATGACCGAAAAACTTTCAAACACTCAAAATTATCGGAGTGTACTCCTCTTTTTCTCTAACGAAATAGTGTTAAAATTTATCCGAGAAAACGGCCTAAATGCAAACAAGTTGAGTGCATATAAATCGGTTTATTCTTTTAATTATGATGAATTTATTCAACGATTTATAAGTAGTTTATTAGCTATTCCTAAACTGTCTACAAACACTCAAAAAAGAATACTTGAAGTGAAGTTTGAAGAGATACTCCTTTATTTGACAGAAATCTATGGGGTAGAATTTTTGCACTCGCTGTCTGAGAAAAGTAACGATACCTCCCAAAAATTTATTCAAACCGTTGAAACGAATTGGATGGGTAAACTGACGTTAAAAGAATTAGCATTTTTATGCAATATGAGTGTATCTACTTTTAAC
>CAIZMB010000009.1 GCA_903933935.1 uncultured Cytophagaceae bacterium | reverse complement strand
TATAGAGATAATCCAAAATAATCTTTTAACGTTTTTCATGAGTTATACTGATGTAAAAGTGTTTATTTAATGGCGAGTTTTCAGAAATATATTTTCAATTTCAGCATATTAACTTTCAAAACCCAATATGGTGTAATTTGTTTTATCCAATGCAGTTTAAATGAAATCATGTCCCCCTATCCGTTTTTGGAACAATAATTAATCTTAATTTAATTTACAAACTTTATAAATTCAGATATATTTACGCTTTCAAAACAATCACCTTTTAAAAAATCATCATGAAAAAATCTTTCATTATTTTATCCATGTTACTCATGGGTATCACCATCAACTTATCTGCTCAATATACATCCATTAAATTAACTGCCGCAGCGGACACCATTTATTTAGGTGATAGTGGACGTAAACCGATGACGACTCGTGTACTTACATTTAATTATGAAGCAAAATCTGATGCTGCCTTTGCCCAAGCATCCATGGATGTGCACCACATTAACCCATTTGATCTTCCTGAGATTTATGTGAATGGGAAATTGATTCATGCCAACATATACTTCCCGTCGTTAGCAACATCCACTAAATTTTCTTTCTTTAAGGTTAAAGGGCTTACTGATTTAGTTGTCAATTCGCCGATCGGTAATGAAAACGCAAAGCTTAGTTTTCTCTTAACTGCTCAAGATCTATTACCCGGAAAAAATGTGATTCGAATTACTATTGGCAATAGAAGCATTGAAAACTTAGATGATTTCGCTATCACCAATCCTAAAATTGAAATGAGAGGTAAAACAGCGAGTGATTCATTCTCTGACTATTCAAAATAATTCTCCTTTGTTCTAAATTTAAAAATCCACCTATACGGGTGGATTTTTTTATTGATAGCAAATCGTACATTAGCCTTATTTTGGCATCGCGTGTAAAAGCTCCATACCAGTCGAATACCTTGGTTTAAAGCCTATCCAAAGCTTATCATTGGAATTTTTCTGAACATCTAAATATTTCATGTAATCCAATTTCTTCAAATGAATGCCCAAAAATGCAGTCACAAAATGTTGGTTATTATTATTTAAACGGTACTCATTCCAAGAGGGCTCCGAATAATGATTGTATTCACTTGGACTAACTCCATCGGCCAGCGTTTCCACAGGTGGCGGATTGGGCGCCACATTATGACGTGCATTTTGATAGGTCAATAAATACCGATTGGCGTTAATTGCCCCCTCGTAAATTGCTTTGATTCCATCTTCATACCCAGACACGTCATCTAAACTTCCGGCCACAAAAAACGTGGGGGTCTTTAATCCCTTTAATCCTTCTTTATCCCACGCTCCTCTTTGCATGCCCCAGGGAGCAAAGGCAACCACCGCTTTAATTCGAGCATCCAAAGAAGACAGGTATTCTGGTTGGCCCGCCAAGCGAACCCGAATCGCATGGCTTCCTCCAGAAAGTGTTGCAAAAGTCGAATCCATTTTTGGACTATATCCAGCACCCGCCACATTTAATACCCCATAACCACCCATCGAATAACCCACAATCCCTGTATTTTCTACGTCCACGATTCCTGATAAAAAATGTGTGCTACCTTGGCCAGAAAAACTAGCTATTTGATTCAATACAAATAAAACATCCTTAGATCGATTTAATAAGGTGCTTTGAAAAGCTGCCCGGTCAGAATATGTAGATTCCGTATGGCCGATCGACACCACTATATAGCCTTTAGATGCCAAATTTTCAGTGAGGTAACTAAGCAATAAACGAGAACCAGGATATCCATGAGACACGATGACCAAAGGATATTTGCCTTCAGAGCGATCGGGTTGCGCATCTCTCAAGGCACGCCCCAAATAGGTATAAGGGATCAAAGGTCGCTTAGGGTCATTTAAAAGCCCTAAAGTAGATTTATACGTTTCCAAAGCTTTTTGGCCCGCAGGAATCACAGCGGGGTACCAAACTTCCAATGTAAGCGAACGGTCATATAATGGATCCACGCCCGCTTTTGATTTCAATACGTCTACTTGATTTTTATTCACCACCTCCATCGTTCGGACGCCCACCGCAAATTTTCCTCGGGGAGCTAATTCAGGGGCGCTAGGTAGCGCATCGCCCACGATAAAATTGGGTGAAGGCAATTGGGCTAATAATTCTATCGCAAAACCAACACATAGGTAAATAATAATCAAACAAAGTAATTTTCTCATGTTATGAACTGATAGAAATTTGGTTAAAATATAAAAATCGAGGAAGGTAAAAAACCTTCCTCGACAAATTAAAAAACAATAAAAATGTGAATTACATCGTGCAACTCATATCCGCTCCACAGCATTGAGGTGATTTGATTTTACCTTCACATGAGCGGCAAATAGAAATTTGAACTTGATTTCCATCTGGCAAAACCAACATATCATTTTCTAAAGGTTGATCACATTTTGCACAAGAAGCATTTACTGCCATTCCACAAGATTTACATTCGTACGTAGCCATATCGATTATTTAAAATTTTTGTTTATTCTCTTGAACACCCCATTTGAGGTGAAAACTTGTTTTTAAATTTAGTTAATAATTGTTTTTAAAAGAAGTTTTTCATTTAAATTACTGTATAAACCTCTCCCGTTCATAAATTGTTTCCCCAAATTAATTAGATCTAGCATCTATTCGCATACACTTACATTTACAAACCAATTACCTTGAATTGAAAATTATTTAACCGGTGCTGCAAATCCAATCTTCGCTAAATCATCAAAAAGTTTTTGAACTTTAGAAATCCCCTTGGGATCATTTAGGTCATAATACCGGTATACTTCCATATCCGTTTTGTGTATTCCATTTTCCTGAATAGCACCCTGAGATTTATATTCAGAAATCACCCAATCAGCCACGATCTTATAACTTACCTTATCATTTTCCTTAAAACGAAATGCACGATTCAAGGTAAACGTAGGCGCATCTGCCTTAATTTTTGTCTCCGGATATCCTTCTAACATGCTGAATTCCATCGGTTTGCTTGTGGCATTCATAGGCGAACCTGCAATAACAATGGGCTTATGAGGGCCTTTAAACCTTTGAATCGCTCTCAAAGCCATTAAAACGGACGTTTTATGATGCCCATGCTGACCCGCGTGTGGAAGCATGGTAATAACGAAATCATAGTCGCGATCGGCGAGTAAGCGATCCATTCTTCTTTCAACATACGGAATGTCCCAATTTTTTCCAGAGATATAAGGTTTAGGATCTGTCGTATACCAATCGTCTGGTTGCTCCATAAAATAGATATTGCGAACCCCCATGATTTTGCCGGCATTCAAAATCTCTTGTTTTCTCAGCATCGGCAAATGTGTACGGGCTACGATGGAATCCGTTAGGTTTAAGTTGTAGTAGAGGGCGCCCAATTGAGAATCGGCAAAGCCTCCACCTCCATCGGTCATGACTGCCATATCCACAGTCCCTTTCATTTCATGTGTGATTTTGAACATGGTCACCGAGAAACCTGTTTCATCATCAGGGTGAGCAGTGACCACTAAAACTTTAGGTCCTTGACCGAATAAAGACAAGGTCATTAAGGAAAAAAGTACCGTAAAAAAAGTGAGTATACGTTTCATATGTATTTGAGTTTTATAATTGTATTATTTGGCGTTAGCCAATTGATGTATGGTATTTTGAACAAGGCCATCGATCGATTTCCCATTCTGGCCCACGAGTTGATATTTTATTTCCATCCCCCAAGTCGGCTTAATCGCAGGAATAGTCAAAAAGATCGATTTCATATCAGGCGCTAATTCTGCTTTTTCCACCTGGATGGTTTTTTCGTTATGATGTTTGGATCCATATTTTCTTGATCTCAACAAATCCCAAATCTTAATTTGATAATTAGTTAAGTTAGAAACACTCACAGAACTTAATGGATTTGCAAAAACCAATTGAATCCCTTTGTTGGTCGCATGAATTTCCAAGGGCACATTGACTGGTTTATTGGTCGGTTTTATCCGATACAATCCACCCAATTGAGATTGTGTGGAACCCCAGGCCGACAAACCACAAAGGTACAATTGGCCATCTTGCGAATTAAATCTTCCCCGCATAATTCCTGTAGAGAATCTTGGCATGGGCAATTCTACAATTCCCCCTTGCAACTGTCCATTTACTTTTTCAAACGGAATTACAAAAACCTTTCCATATCCATAGGAAAAATTCAAGAGCTTTCCATGTAAGGGTCCCCATGAAGGACTATCTACCCATAATAATTCCGATGGAGATTGATCCAATTCTCGATCCACCCAAACAAGCGGCTGCTCCATACTTGCATTCGAACTATCGGGATGCGCATGGTAGCTGAACATATTTCCATAAAATCCACCTTTATTAACCCAATTGATACGGTTCATCGGATTCCAATGTCCCTCTTGGTCTGTGACAATAAAACTGCCATCTGGATTTATACAAACTCCATTGGCCGCCCTAAAGCCAGTAGCCGTAATCTCGGTTTGCTTTCCGTCTTTACTTACTTTAATTAAAGTTCCATGTTGGGGTACTAATGCCTCCCTAGCATGCCGAGCGCTTTTGGCATAATAGAAATTCCCTTCCTTATCCGTCTGCAGACCCATCGCAAATTCATGGAAATGATCTGTCACCTGATGGTCATTGTTGAAACTCTCATAAAAATCAGTTTCCCCATCCCCATTAAAATCGTTTAACCTGACCAATTGGTCCCGACAAGTCACATAAATTACTTCGTCGATTACTTTAATTCCCAATGGCTGAAATAATCCAGAAGCAATTCTTTGCCATACTAGCTTTCCTGAGTTATTGGTAAATCCCTCCACTTTCCAAACATCTCCATCGGTAGCACAAACCACCCCCTTATTTTTATCTTGAAAGAAATCAATCCCACTTAATCTTAACTGGTTTCGCCAAATAGGATTAAAAGGCGGATTCAAAACATCTACTTGGAATGCCCCCTCATCAGTTCCTGCAATAATATCTGTTGTGATTTTTTCAGAATACCGAGTCTTGCCTCCCCGAGTTAACCCTTCTAATGAAAGGGGATCTTGGCTTGTTTGAGCCCAAGAAACAAGGCCATTCACGGAGGACTTGGCCATAAATAATTTAACTTTTACGTCTGCCTGAGCAGAGACGTTCATCACAATAAAACCATCCTCTTCAGCTAATATGGCACCTGTTCCTTTTATGGCAACCGAGGTGCCTTTAGGAGCCACGCGCATTTTTAATGGATTGGTAGATTTAGTAAGATTTAACGTCCGAGTAAATACAGGATTATTCTGCATCATTTCCATGCCAAACATCTCCAATACATTTGAATTGCCCACCGTATAACGAATGATTTCCTGGTCCCCATTTTGATATATTCCCTTATAATGCGCCCATTCTTTAGGCAGCGGGCCAAAACGTCTTTTATCACGAGCCATAAAGCGAAAATCCTCAAAAGATCCCGTGAGCGGGTTAGCCCAACCGGGCCCCACTGGATTTGAAAAATGAAGATCCCCTACCGTTCTTGGTGAAATATTGTGTTTGCCATTAAATAATATAGCCTCCCAATCGATAAATCCCTCTCCTGTCCACGCACCCGCTACTCGGAGCACATCATGATCAAACATCATCCAAGCTTTTCCAGCAGCCACACCCCCTTTTCCAGGATCCAAACGTATCGCAATCCCCTTATAGGCAAAATTTGCTTGGCCAAAGTTTTCATCAGGAAGTGGTGATACCGAACCACCAGATCTTTGTCGGGGAGCTGCTCCCAAACCGACCAACTCATACGTATTGATTAAAAAATTGCCATAGTCCATTTCGGCCCATGGCTTATAGACTTTGGGCATTGGTCCTTTTGACTCGCCTTTTGGTAAACTACTTAGGTATTTCTCATCCCATTTCGCCAGTGTAAGCGATGGATTTTTAGCAATGAAATTTTGTTGGATGTAATGAATGACATCGTATTTTTCAACGGGTGTTAAATGCATTTGGGGAGGCATTGAACCGAAGCCTTTGGTAATCGTTTGATATATGGCATAGGAATCATGACCATATTTAAAAGGCTCTGCCCAAAATTTCCTAGCCGAAGGAATGGTTCCAGGTTCAATGGGCGTTCCGTGGCAACTTAAGCAATTGTTCTTATAGATAACCTCTCCACGGGTCATTGACTCATCAAAGTGATCATCAATTGCCAGCATGAATCCTTTATGATCCAAGTCCTTTTCATACCCGGGTAAATCCAAATCAGAGAGGATAAATCGACTTTTTTCTTCCGTGGATTTTTGCTGAATGGGTGAACAAGCACATATGCAAATCACGAACAAAGAACAAAAAATAGGCTTAATTTGGTTTATCATGGCAAACAGGATTTTAAATACCTACGCACACCCTAATTTTTAACTGAGTTTACAATTTCGAAAACTCCTTTACCAATAAATTCGAAATCATTTTATAGCCTTTATCGGATGGATGTAAACCATCAAATGTCACATCGGAAGCCTCCACCGGATATGGATATTCATCCGTTTCAGGATTAAATGGCACGTCGATAAAATCTGGATATTTAAAGTTTTTGTACTCGCTGGTTAGTGGATCTTTTAACCGCTTAAACTTAACCAAATGTGCATGGTCCATGTTTTTTGCATGAAACAAATCGACCACAGGCATATGTTCAAACCGAGCTATATCCTTAACAGCATTCGCAAAATTTTCCAAATTTTGGCCCTTTTTATCACGGTAAGAACCATAGGCATTATTTTTAAAATTGTTTATATAAACAAAGTCGACACGTTGCATCGGCGTGATAAAAATGATTTTAGCATTCGGATTTAAAGACTTTAATTTATTGACGATGATTCTAAATGAACCATGTACCGTCCCATTTCCTGTATTATTTTCATAATCAGAAAACTCGCCCAAGGGCTTTGATCCCCACCAATCATTTGTTCCTAAAAAGATGGAATACACATCCGCTTTTTGAATACCTAAATTTTCAATTTCGGTGGCAATTTTAATGGCGGTCCAACCGTTATGACCTTGATTCACAAAACTAATATGAGGCATTTTTTCAACCACCCGAGTCATGTAACCTTTGGTCGTTCGGTTGCCCGTCTCATTAGGGTGATCATTTAAATAGGTAATGGAATCTCCGATCGCGACCCAAGTGATATTGGGGGGTACAAATGAAAATTGGACCAAGATAAGGCAAAGGAGTAGAATATGTTTTTTCATCATAGGTTTTCAAAAGCAATACACTCAAAAAATAAAAAAAATCGGGCCTCAATTTGAAGCCCGATTTTTAATTTAAGAAGCTTTAACAATCGCAAAACTCTGCTCCATGTCCGCCTTAATGTCATCGATATGTTCGATGCCCACAGACAAACGCAAAGAAGCTGGTTTTACTCCAGCAGCCATTTGCTCTTCATCGCTTAATTGTTGGTGCGTCGTAGCAGAAGGCTGAATGATCAATGTTTTGGTATCACCCACATTAGCCAAATGGCTAATCATCTGTAAAGAATCCACAAATTTAGTGGCCGCTTCTTTTCCTCCTTTGATTTCAAAAGATAAAACAGCCCCAAAACCTCTCTTTAAATATTTTTTAGCTACCGCATGATTTGGGCTACTCGCTAAACCTGGATACATGACCTTAGAAACCTGAGGATGTTTTTCTAACCACTCAGCTATGGCTAAGGCATTTTCAGTATGGCGTTGCACGCGTAATGATAAGGTTTCAATTCCTTGCAACAACAAGAATGAATTGAACGGAGATTGGGAAGATCCAAAATCACGTAGGCCTTCCACACGTGCACGAATGATGAATTGAATATTGCCAAATGGACCGCCAATTCCAAACACGGAATTAAATACTAATCCATGATATCCTTCAGATGGTTCCGTGAACTGAGTAAACTTACCATTGCCCCAGTTGTAATTTCCTCCGTCGATTATCACACCACCAATACTCGTTCCATGTCCTCCGATCCATTTAGTGGCTGATTCAACGACCACGTTGGCACCATGCTCTAAAGGTCTAAATAAATAGCCTCCAGCACCAAAGGTATTATCGACAATGAGAGGTAAATCATGTTTTTTAGCAACGGCTGAAATCTTATCAAAATCAGGCACATTGAAACTAGGGTTACCAATCGTTTCCGTATAAATGGCTTTCGTATTTTCATCAATCAAAGATTCCATGCTCGCCGCATCATCACCCTCAGCAAATCGCACTTCGATTCCCAAACGCTTAAAAGCTACTTTGAATTGATTATAGGTTCCTCCATACAAATAGGATGAACTCACAAAATTATCACCCGCCTGTAAAATATTATTCAAGGCAATGAACTGAGCCGCTTGGCCAGAAGAAACAGCTAAAGCCGCTACTCCACCTTCTAAGGCTGCCATTCGTTTCTCAAAAACATCGGAGGTCGGATTCATAATCCGAGTATAAATATTACCAAATTCCTTTAGTGCAAATAAATTTGCGCCATGCTCTGAATTATTAAAAACATAGGAAGTGGTTTGGTAAATAGGAACAGCTCTTGCCCCGGTCGTTGGGTCTACTTCTTGGCCCGCATGAATTTGAAGCGTTTCAAATTTTTGATTTGGTAATGACATAGGTTTAGGTTCTTAAAATTTTAATTAAATTCGAAAAGGTTAAATTTATAAAAAATATAGTCAAAATGAATTTTTCCAATCAAATTATAATGGCTTTTTTTAAGACACAAAAAATCAACCTCCCTAAGATTTTCAACATATCCCCTTTTAGGGTGCTTTCGCTTTTAATGGGACTAAATGTAAGCTTTTCCACAAATTCCCTGGCTCAGAAAATCACCCTTGATCCACAAAAAACATTTCAGACCATGCACAGCTTTGGCGCGTCGGATTGTTGGTCCATGGCGATGGTCGGTAAACATTTCCCAACAGAGAAAAAAAATAAAATCGCGGAATGGCTTTTTAGTCAAGAGAAAGATGCACAAGGAAATCCGAAAGGAATAGGTCTTTCCATGTGGCGATTTAATATTGGAGCTGGAAGCACGGAACAAGGATTTGAAAGTAAAATCACCAATGAATGGAGGCGAGCAGAAAGCTTTTATTCAGACGGTGTTTGGGATTGGAAAAAGCAAGAAGGCCAACGATTTTTTCTGCAAGCGGCAAAAAAATACGGAGTGCCCTATACGTTAGGGTTTTTAAATTCTTCCCCTGTACAGATGACCAAAAATGGATTGGCCATTGGCTCTGGCAAATTAGGTGAATGGAATTTCAATCCAGATAAAATAAACGAATGGACGGATTATCTTCGAAAGGTTTCGGCACACTTTAAGTTCAACTACCTAAGCCCGTTCAACGAACCTCAATGGGACTGGGGTCCTGGAAAAAATGGCAAAGCTTCGCAGGAAGGAACGCCCATCAATAACTCTGATATGGCATGGGCGGTTCGAAAATTAGCCATAAATTTTGATAGCAATGGCCTTAAAACAAGTATCGTCATTCCAGAAGCGGGTCAGATTGATTATTTATATCAAAAAAATTCGAATCGAAAAAATGTCCAACAAGACAATCAGATTGAAACTTTTTTCAGTCCGGCAAGCCCGCACTATTTGGGGGATTTGAAGTCCGTTGAAAAATTAGTCTGTGGCCATAGTTATTTCACCACCTCACCTGAATCTTTGTTGGTCAAAAAACGCAATGATCTACATACGGAAGCCGAGCAATACAAAGTAGGATACTGGCAATCGGAATATTGTATTTTGGGTGATAATGCGGGAGAAATTAGAGGTGGAGGAGTAGATTTAAGCATGAAAACGGCCCTATATGTGGCCAATGTTATACACGCTGATTTGGTCAACGCCCACGCATCTTCTTGGAGTTGGTGGCTTTCCGTTAGCGCAAATGACTTTAAAGATGGATTGATTTACATATTCAATCAAGATCAAAAAGGAGAAAAAGACGCTAATAAATACGACGCAGATTTATTTGATTCAAAACTGCTTTGGACCTTAGGTAATTACTCAAGATTCATTAGGCCCGATATGCAAAGAATAGAAGTGAATATCGATCAGGAGCTTTGCAAGATTTCTGGATTTAGGGATAAAAAGAAGGTCGTATTAGTTTTAGTCAATCAAGGAGAATCATTTAAAACTGAAATACCGGAAATAAAAACCAACAAAAAAATAGAGGCATATACGACTTCGGAAATGAAGAACTTAGCTTACCAACAAGTTAATGCATCTCAAATTCAAATCCCTAAACAATCCATAGTGACCCTAGTGTATGACATTAAATAAACATGTTGGGTATAAATTGACGTAATTTGCCTTTCACATTAAACCTATTCGATGAAATATATTCTCTTATTTTGCTTACTCATTTCCAAGCCTTTATTTGGCCAAATTCCATTATTGGAATCCAAGGTTTATTCCATCGACGAGCGAATGATCAAAACCAAATTCGGCTCTAAATCTTCTGTTTTCAAAGGCGAAGGGGATGCCTTGAAATTACAAGAAATGAATGTGATTCGGATTCAGGAAAAGAAGAAATATACCGTAAAAGCATCGCCAGATCGTGAACATTTTTTCATTCTAAAAAATGGAAATTTAAAGATTCGCTTGAGAGATAAAGAGCAGGTTTTGCCAGTCGGCAGCATGGTCACCATCATGCCTAAGGACCAAATTGTTTTCGAAAATACCGAAGGGATTTTGGCAGAACTTTATGAGATGAGCTATTTAGCGAAATCCCCCATGAATGAAGAAAGGGGAATAAAAGCGGGCGGATCCTTTATCGTTCCTTGGGAAAGCGCCGTATTTAAACCTACGGCTAAAGGCGGTGGCCGACAGTTTTTTGACCGAGCGACTGCCATGTTGAATCGCTTTGATATTCATGTGACGACTTTGAATGTGGGCCAACAAAGTCACGATCCGCACACGCATGTGAATGAAGAAATCATCTTGATGATTGACGGAAATGCGGAGGAAAGGATTGTAGACAAAAAAGAATTAGCAAAACCGGGAGATGTCATTCGTTTAGGATCCAAGGTATTACATAACATCACCAACGTAGGCAATAAACCTTGCCAATATTATGCGATTCAGTGGAATTAAAAAATATAAAATGAAGTCAACTACTTACTTTTTTGCGCTACTCTTATTTGCAATGCCCTTTCTTTCAACGGCCCAAAATAAGGCTAAAAAGACTAATGTTTTGTTGATCGTGGTCGATGACCTCAACACGAGTTTAGGTTGCTACGGAAATAAACAAGTCAAAACACCGAACATAGACCGACTAGCTGCGATGGGTGTCATGTTTGATCGGGCCTATTGCCAATACCCGCTGTGCAACCCTAGCCGAGTTTCTTTTTTGAGTGGAAAACGACCTGAAAATACAGGCGTTTATGTCTTAAATGTACCTGCAAGAAAGGCGTTGCCCGATGCGGTTTTATTGCCCCAATATTTCAAGAACCAAGGATATTTTACGGCGGGAGCAGGAAAAGTTTTTCATAATGCAAAAATGAGCGATGAATTATCCTGGAATTACTACTCGGATGAAGCGAGTATAGATGCTGAAGAAAAAGCGGCGATTGATACCCGCTATGGTGGAGGGGATGGAAGGCCAAAAGCCTATGTCTTAACAACAGATGGGAGCAAAACGAGAGATGGATTAAATACTAAAACCATAAAAGATTTGTTGGCCGACAAGAAAGACCAACCCTTCTTTTTAGCTGCAGGATTTCATAAGCCACATTTACCTTGGACCGCACCGAAGAAATATTTTGATTTATATCCGGTCGACAAAATTCAAATTCGTGAAGATCCAAAAATGATCAATATACCGGCTGTGGCGATGCAAACTGAATTGTCGGGATTTGCCCAACCGGATTCGAGAGCAGCTGCTATTCAAGGGTATTACGCCTGCATATCCTTTACTGATGCGCACGTGGGAGAGCTCATGGAAGTTTTAGACAGAGAAAAATTATGGGAAAATACAGTTGTCGTATTAGTGGGTGACAATGGCTTTCATTTAGGCGATCACGAAGGCTTATGGGCGAAATTAAGTGCTTTTGACGCTTCTACAAGAGTTCCATTTATCATGGCTGGGGCTGGAATTCCGAAGGGTAAAGTGTTAGACCAACCGGTAGAATTGTTGGATTTGTACCCCACCCTACTTTCTTTAACAGGGGAAAAAGATCATTCGAAATTGGATGGAAAATCATTGCTTCCCTACATGCAGGGCAAAAACAATTCATCGGCTTATGCCCAAAGTCTTGTTTTTCACTATGACCCTAAAACAAAAACGGACGTCATGGGACAAACCCTGATTCATAAAGACTGGAGGTATACCGATTGGGGAAAGGGGGAAAAGGGGTCTGAATTGTACATCAGAAAAAATGATCCATTTGAATTTGTGAATCGGATACTGGAAAAGTCCTTTATAAATTTAAAAAATGATGCACAAAAAATGATTCAATCGGGATCCATTCCTAAACCAGGTGAAAGCAACCGTCCACGGGCATTATTAGAACCAGGGATGGTGACGAATTAAAAATTTCATTTTTAAAAACAAAAGATAAATTTCAAACCTATACAAATCCTTCACGCTATGAAACGTTTAGCACTCATCTTGGCATCTATTTTTGCCTTTGTTTCCTGTACCAAAACGTCAGAAACAGTCTCTCATTATTTCAGCTATCCAGATACTTTGGAGGCCGCTGGGATTAAATTAATTCCCATCAAAACGCCCAAAGGTACTTTCAATGTTTGGACCAAACGTTTTGGCAATAACCCCAAAATCAAGATCCTATTGCTTCATGGTGGACCCGCCATGACGCATGAATACATGGAATGTTTTGAGACATTTTTCCAAAGAGAAGGATTTGAATTTTATGAATATGACCAACTCGGTTCCTATTATAGCGATCAACCCAACGATACTACACTTTGGAAAACGGAGCGCTTTGTGGAAGAGGTAGAACAGGTCCGACAAGCCATCGGTGCCGATCAATCTAATTTTTACGTCATAGGGAATTCGTGGGGTGGAATTTTGGGCATGGAATATGCACTGAAATACCAAAAAAACATGAAAGCCCTACTCGTCTCGAACATGGTCGCCAGTGCGCCTGAATATGGAAAATATGCCGAAGAAGTTTTGGCGAAACAAATGGATCCCAAAATACTCGCTGAAATTAGAGCGATCGAAGCGAAAAAAGATTTCACTAATCCAAGGTACATGGAGCTTTTGATCCCTCATTTTTACCATGAGCATGTTTGTCGGCTTACCAACTGGCCAGATGCCTTAAACAGATCATTTAAACATGGTAACAATGCCATCTATACGCAAATGCAAGGACCTAGTGAATTTGGGATTTCTGGCCTACTTGCGAATTGGGATATTAAAAATCGACTGAAGGAAATCGCTATCCCTACCTTGATGATCGGTGCCAAATATGACACTATGGACCCAAAAGCCATGGAAGAACAAAGTAAAATGGTCCAACATGGGGAATATTTATATTGTCCAAACGGTAGCCATTTGGCGATGTGGGATGATCAAAAAACCTATATGAATGGGGTTATTTCGTTTATTAAAAAAGTGGATCAAGGGGAATAATATAAAAGATGATTGGGGAGGCTTTTGTAGATTAGTTTATTCGCATGTCAACTAAAATCCACCGTCAATAAATCCTTATAGAGCACGGTTTTAAAGGAACGTAAATTACCATATTGACTATTTGAGCTGCAATTAGCTGTTTGACCTGAATCTATCCCAAAGCTATTGCCATGATTAGCACACCTAAATTTATTGCTCTGAAAGCTCCACTGATTTTTAGTTCCCAAATGCGGGCAGCAATTATCAAAGGCCAACAAACTTGTATCACTCTGCCTGAGCAAAAGCATACCATTATCTAAATCATTCACAAAATTCGTAGCTGTTAACAACTTCGAATAAGTCGCATGCTTCAAGTTGAAATACACCTTATTTTGAACCAGTAAAAATCCCGTAGTACCAATAGTCTTCATTCGATCCAAATAATCTTTCTCCTCCTGAGGAACGATCACTGCTGTTTCCTCTTTTGCATGATCACACGAATTTAAAAGAGTACTTCCAATAATGGAAAGCACCAATGCTGGACATGTCTTTCTAGTAAATTCTCTTCTTTTCATGGATAAAAAATATGACCGCTAAATCAG
>CAIZMB010000008.1 GCA_903933935.1 uncultured Cytophagaceae bacterium | reverse complement strand
CTGCTGTGGCTGGAACCACCTGGTTTTTGCAATTTTTCTTTTATGGAATGGGGGAGAGCAAGTTAGGAAACGGAGCTAGTTCATGGATTTTGCATATGGCTACGATTATCATTACTTCTAATTTCTGGGGTATTTATTTCAAGGAATGGAATGGTGTTTCAAAATCTACTTATAGGACAGTAGTGGCAGGCATTGTGGTCATTTTAATCTCAGTTATAATAGTAGGTATAGGAAATTCGTTTAGTTAAAGATGGCCATTTTTGAATTTATACATATTGATGAATTTTCCTCGACTCCGAAATATCGCCAATTGGCGCATTCGATTATTGAGGCCATTCAGAAAAATAAATTAAAAAAGGGGGATGTATTGCCGTCCATCAATGAAGTTAGTTTTCATTATTATATATCCAGGATAACCGTTGAAAAGGGTTATAATTATTTAAAATCAATCGGTATTGTTGATTCTGTTCGCGGAAAAGGTTTTTTTATTAACGTAGATTCAATCCCAGTTACCTATCGTATTTTTTTATTGTTCAATAAACTTAGCGAGCATAAGAAAATTATCTACGATGCTTTTGTTAAAGAGTTGGGCGAAAATGCAGCAGTTGATTTTTATGTATATAATAATGATTTCAATTTATTCAAGCGTATTATCGAGCGTAGAGAAAAAGATTATTCCCATATCGTAATTATCCCACATTTTCTTGAGGATGATTTAGCGGCGAACAAACTAATCAACACCTTACCAAAAGAGAAATTGATTATTGTAGATAAGAAAATTCCTGGGATTACTGGACAAATTGCGATGGTTTATGAGAATTTTGAAAAAGATATCTATGCAAGTTTAATGGAAGCCAAAGAATCGTTGGCAAAATATAATCGCATTAATTTGATTTTCCCTTCTCATAGTTTTTATCCCATTGAAATTGTTCAAGGGTTTAAGAGTTTTTGCCAAGACTTTGCTTTTGATTATGCTGTGTTGGATTCATCTACAAATGTCAACCTCTTGCATGGCGATGTATTTATTACCGTTATGGAAGATGATTTGATTATTTTACTAGACCAAATATTAGCTCAGAAATTAAGAATAGGTGTTGATTTAGGCATAATTTCATATAATGAAACTCCCATTAAAAGATTGATTGGTCATGGAATTGCTACTATTTCGACCGACTTTAAGCAATTAGGAATTTCTGCAGCTGAACTTGTCATGTCTGGTGAAAAGATTCAAATTGAAAATCCTTTCTACTTTACTCATAGGCCTTCAATCTAAAGCCTTTCATGTTAACACATCTTTTAGGATTTTGTGGATTATAGGGATTTATTCTTTGCTTTTTTGCAAAAAAAATAGCAATTTTAGGGTTTAGGTTTAATTAATTAGATTAAAATATTAAATTTTCACAATGAGCAATTCCCCCAAAACCTTGTTTGATAAAGTCTGGGATTCACATGTTGTTCGTCAAATTGCTGACGGACCAGATGTTTTCTTTATAGACCGCCATTTTATTCATGAAGTGACTAGTCCTGTTGCCTTTTTAGGTTTAGAGCAAAGAGGGGTTGGTGTTTTATTTCCTGAAAAAACGTTTGCTACTGCAGATCATAATACTCCTACGATAAACCAACATCTTCCTGTCGAAGATCCTTTGTCAGCGAATCAATTGCTTCAATTGGAGAAAAATACAGGTAAATATGGGATTTCACATTGGGGTCTAGGGAATCCCAAAAATGGAATTGTCCATGTAGTTGGACCCGAAAATGGAATTACCTTACCTGGTATGACCATTGTATGTGGTGATTCTCATACTTCTACGCATGGTGCTTTTGGTGCAATTGCTTTTGGAATAGGTACTTCTGAAGTGGAAATGGTTCTTTCTTCGCAATGTATTATGCAGCCGAAGCCGCTTAAAATGCGAATTAATGTGAATGGCCAATTAGGAAAAGGGGTTACGCCGAAGGATGTAGCTTTATACATCATTTCAAAATTATCTACTTCAGGTGCTACGGGTTATTTTGTAGAATATGCCGGTGATGTTTTTGAAAATATGTCGATGGAAGGTCGTATGACCGTTTGTAATTTAAGTATCGAAATGGGTGCTCGGGGTGGACTGATAGCACCTGATCAAACTACTTTTGATTATATTCATGGGCGTGAATTAGCTCCCAAAGGGTTAGAATGGGATAAACAATTGGCCTATTGGAAAACTCTGAAAACAGACGCGGGTTCCGTGTTTGATAAAGAAATTACTTTTTTAGCTTCCGATATAGAACCTATGATTACGTATGGAACTAATCCTGGGATGGGTATGGGTATATCAAGAAATATTCCTCAAGCTAAAGATCTAGAAGGTGGTGCCTCAAGTTATGCTAAGTCATTGGATTACATGGGATTTGAGGAAAATGATTCGATGATTGGCAAAAAAGTGGATTATGTCTTTATTGGATCTTGTACAAATGGTCGAATTGAAGACTTTAGAGCTTTTGCATCGATTGTGAAAGGTCGAAAAAAAGCAGATCATGTAACGGCTTGGGTAGTTCCTGGCTCTCATGTGGTAGAAGCTCAAATACACGAAGAAGGAATTTATGATATTTTGACTGAGGCGGGTTTTGCTTTGCGCCAGCCAGGTTGTTCGGCTTGTTTAGCCATGAATGATGATAAGATTCCTGCAGGAAAATATGCGGTGAGTACATCCAATCGAAATTTTGAAGGTCGCCAAGGACCAGGTTCAAGAACCTTATTGGCCAGTCCTTTAGTAGCTGCAGCAGCTGCTATTACTGGGGTTGTAACAGATCCAAGACAATTTTTATAATATTTAAAAAGATTATTATGGCTTACGATAGTTTTAAAGTTTTACGCAGTTCTGCCGTTCCTTTGCCCATAGAAAATGTGGATACGGATCAAATTATTCCAGCTCGTTTTTTGAAAGCTACAGAACGAAAAGGTTTTGGTGATAACTTATTTAGAGATTGGCGTTATGACAAAAATGACCAACCGAAATCCGATTTTATTTTAAATAATCCTACGTATTCAGGTAAGATATTAGTAGGTGGTAAAAACTTTGGATCAGGTTCTTCCCGAGAACATGCTGCCTGGGCCATTTATGATTATGGGTTTCGCTGCGTAGTTTCTTCATTTTTTGCGGACATTTTCAGAGGGAACTCGATTAACGTAGGTATTTTACCTGTTCAAGTAAGTCCAGAATTTTTACATCAAATATTTACAGAGATTGAAAAAGATCCTAAGGCTGAGTTGGAAGTAAGTTTGCCAGAACAAACCATTACTATTGTTTCAACAGGCGCTTCCGAGTCCTTTCAAATCAATGGATATAAGAAGCATAATTTGTTAAATGGCTTTGATGACATCGATTATCTTCAAGCAATGAAAGATGAAATAGCTACGTTTGCACTTAACCGATAAACATTTGAAACGCCACATAGAAATAATGGACACGACTCTACGCGATGGAGAACAAACAAGCGGGGTGTCGTTTTCAGCTTCTGAGAAATTAACAATCGCACAATTACTTTTGACTGAATTAAAAGTTGATCGTATCGAAATTGCGTCTGCTCGTGTTTCTGATGGTGAATTTCAAGCGGTAAAAAAAATAACTGAATGGGCTTCCATCCATGGTTATTTAGACAAAGTAGAAGTTTTGACTTTTGTAGATGGAGGAACCTCTGTGGATTGGATGATATCTAGTGGTGCTAAAGTAATGAATTTGCTGACTAAAGGTTCGTTAAACCACCTAAAGTACCAACTTAAAAAATCTCCTGAGCAACATTTTTCCGAAATAGCTGAATCCATTCATTTAGCTGTTTCTAAAGGTTTAGAAGTAAATGTTTACTTGGAAGATTGGAGCAACGGAATGCGAAATAGTAAAGATTATGTAATTGATTACCTAGACTTTATTCAGCATTTACCTGTAAAACGAATTTTATTACCTGATACTTTAGGGGTTTTAATTCCTTCCGAGGTGGCATCTTTTATCTCTGAATTAGTTCAACGTTATCCGAAAATTCATTTCGATTTTCATGCACACAACGATTATGATTTAGGTACTGCCAATGCGCTTGAAGCCGTTCGAAATGGTGTTCATGGATTACATTTGACGGTCAATGGTATGGGTGAACGAGCTGGAAATGCTCCTTTAGCAAGTGTAATAGCAGTTTTAAACGATTATCAAAAAGATGTTTCTACCTCTGTTTGCGAAAAGTCGTTGTATAGCGTAAGTAAACTGGTGGAGACTTTTTCTGGATTTAGAATTCCGGCCAATAAACCTGTTGTCGGTGAAAATGTGTTTACTCAAACGGCTGGAATTCATGCAGATGGAGATAAAAAAAATAATTTATATCACAATGATTTAATGCCAGAGCGTTTTGGGCGGGAACGCAAATATGCTTTAGGTAAAACGAGTGGTAAAGCAAATATTTCTAATAATTTGGCCCAATTAGGTATTCAGTTGTCAGATCAAGACCTTAAAAAAGTAACCCAACGGATTATTGAATTAGGAGATAGAAAAGAGGTTGTTACTCAAAATGACCTTCCCTATATTATTTCGGATGTATTGGATAGCAATGCGATTGAAGAACGTGTTCAAGTGTTAAATTATGTGTTGACACATTCGAAGGATTTAAGGCCTTCTGTCACTTTAAAAATTTCTATTGACGGTGAATATTTTGAAGAACATGCACAAGGCGATGGACAATATGATGCTTTTATGAAGGCATTGTTAATCATCTTTGAAAAAAATGGTCAAATATTACCTCAATTAAAAGATTATGCAGTTCGAATCCCACCTGGTGGTGATTCAGATGCATTATGTGAAACAATTATTACTTGGGCTCACGGTGATCGAGAGCTAGTTACTCGAGGCTTAGATTCTGACCAAACGGTTTCTGCAATCAAAGCCACTCAGAAAATGTTGAATTTAATTTAAAATAAAATGGTGAAAAAGCATATTTTAATTGTTCCAGGGGATGGAATAGGCCAAGAAGTTACGGCCGTAGGTAAAAAAGTGTTAGAAAAAATTGCGGCCAAATTTGGTCACGAGTTTACTTATGATGAAGCATTAATTGGACATGAGGCGATCGAGGCCACTGGAGATCCGCTTCCTGCAGAGACTTTAGCAAAAATGAAAGCCTCGGATGCCGTTCTTTTTGGAGCAGTAGGTCATCCAAAATATGACAATGACCCTTCTGCTAAGGTGAGGCCAGAGCAAGGTTTATTGAAAATGCGGAAGGAATTAGGTTTATATGCGAATTTGAGACCTATTAAATTATTTGATGAATTATTAAGTGCGTCAAGCATTAAGCCAGAAATTTTAAAAGGAGCGGATATCTTATTTTTTCGTGAATTAACAGGGGATATATATTTTGGTGAAAAGGGTCGTAAAAACAATGGAGATACTGCTTATGATGTAGCTGAATACAGCCGTTATGAGGTTGAACGCATTGGTCGTAAGGCATTTGATGCAGCAATGACACGTAAAAAGCATTTAGTTTCTGTAGATAAAGCAAATGTGTTAGAATCTTCTCGTTTATGGAGAGAGGTTATTCAAAAATTAGCTTTGGAATATCCCGAGGTGACTGTTGAGTATCAATTTGTGGATGCGACAGCGATGTTGTTAATTAAAGATCCAAAGCGTTTTGATGTGGTGGTAACGGCTAACTTATTTGGTGATATTTTAACAGATGAAGCCTCTCAAATTGCTGGTTCTATGGGGATGTTGGCTTCTGCATCCATCGGTGATGGAACAGGTGTTTATGAGCCCATTCATGGTTCTGCGCATGACATTACTGGAAAAGGATTAGCTAATCCATTGGCTTCTATTTTATCAGCTGCTCTATTATTAGATATATCTTTTGGATTAAAGAAAGAATCAGAGACGATTATTAATGCCGTGGATGCTTTATTGAAAAAGGGTTTTAGAACGCGCGATATTGCTGATCAGAATACTCCAGCGAACATGATTTTAGGTACAGATGCCATTGGTGATGAAATCCTCAAATTGATTTAATTCCAAATATTTGTATTTTTATGCTCAGTGATTTGTCTCTGAGCATTTTTTATGGAAGTAATTGTCGTATTAGGTTCTCCCAATTTTCCTGATGGTACTTTAGGGCCGATTGCTTTTGATCGTCTGCAAGGCTGTTTGTCTATTTTTGACCCTATCAAACATAAAATACTTTGTACAGGAGGTTTTGGTGCTCATTTTAATACGAGTCCAATGGCTCATGCTAATTACCTAAAGAATTTTTTAATAGAAAAAGGTGTTCCTCCAACTGCTTTTTTACCTATGGCATTATCATCAAATACTGTCGAGGATGCTGTAATGTCATTAGCGATATTGAAGGACTATGAATTTAAAGACCTTTTAATCATCACCTCTGAATATCATT
>CAIZMB010000007.1 GCA_903933935.1 uncultured Cytophagaceae bacterium | reverse complement strand
TGCCATTTAAATCTATGAAAAACTTTTGGTTAGGAATTGCTAAAAACATATTAAAATTCAAGTATCAGATTTTAGGAATATTAGTAGTGCTAACCTGCGCACTAGGTTTTAAAGCCAGCCAAATTCAACTTAGCTACGAGCTAGCCAAAATTCTCCCAAAATCAGACGATCGATTCCAACTTTATGAAAATTTCAAAAGCAAATATGGTGAAGATGGAAATGTCATGGTCATTGGTCTCGAAAATGATCAAATATTTTCACCCAATGAATTTGATGCGTGGAATACATTAACAAAGGAAGTCAAGCGACAATCTGGAATTAAAAATGTATTATCAATTTGTAATTTGCCAGAAGTTTTTGTTGATTCTTCCACAAATAAATTCTCTGTTAGGCCATTATGGAATACTGATTTACCCGCTACAAAAACTCGAATAGACAGCTTACAATATAAATTATCACGATTACACTTATTTGCTGATTTTATTTTTACAAAAGATTTCAACGTGCACCTAATGCTAATCACATTAGATCAAAAAACAATTAATAATAAAAATAGAATTCAGCTGGTCAAACATATAAAAAGCTTAGGTGATCAATATTCCACTAAAATGGGCCATTCTGTTCATTACTCGGGCATGCCATTCATACGAACGGAATATACATCCCAAGTAACTAATGAACTAGCTATCTTTTTAATCCTAGCTATTTTAGTCACTTCGGTCATCTTATTTTATTTTTTCAGATCGATTAAGGTTGTTTTCTTCGCCTTGATTGTTATTCTGGTGGGCATCGTAGCGTCACTGGCTACTATCGTTTTATTTAACTTTAAAATCACGTTACTTTCGGGCCTCATTCCTCCTTTAATAGTTGTCATAGGGGTCCCTAATGTTATATTTTTATTAAACAAATACCATGAAACCTTTTTACGTACTCAAAATAAAGAGGAGTCGTTGATTGAAAGTACGTCAAAAATAGGCCGAACATTATTTTTGGCCAATTTGACTACATCCATTGGTTTTGGAGTATTTGCATTTACTGGATCTGGTTTATTGGTTGAATTTGGAATCGTTGCTGCGATCAATGTCATGTTTACATTTGCTATTTCGGTATTATTGATTCCAATCTTCTTTAGTTTTTTGTCTCCTCCAGAGGCCAAAGATTTGGCACATTTTGAATCTCCCAAAGTAAGCAAATTTCTATTGCGCGTCGAAGCTTGGGTACTTAATCACAGAAAATCCATTTATCTATTTGTAGGGGTAATCTTAGCTTTTTCTATATACGGATTAACAAAAATAAAAGCAGTAGGCTATATCGTGGACGATTTACCTCAAGATAATGCCATTTACACCGATTTAAAGTTTATTGAAAAACATTTTAAAGGAGTCATGCCTTTTGAAATATCCGTCGACGCACGTGAAGATGGCCGAGCATTAAGTCCAGAAATTTTAACTAAAATAAAGCGTACAGAAAAGGTGATTGCCGAATACCCAGAATTTACGCAGGGGCTTTCCATTTTAACGGCTACAAAATACTTATATCAAGTATATCGAGGAGGAGATCCTAAATATTTTGTTTTGCCAAGTATCAATGAATTAAATAAATTGACCTCTTTTCAAAGCAGTTTACAAGGAAAAGATAATTTGTTTAGTGGGTTTATCGATGCTAAGAAAAGATTTACTCGGATTAGTTTTCAAATGCAAGATGCTGGCACAACAAGGACAAGAGCATTGTTTGACGAAATAAAACCCAGAATTGATAGCATTTATTTAACAGATACAGAAACAGGCGAACTAAAAAAAGAAGGAGATCCCAACACATTCATAGCAAAAATCACGGGAAATTCTGTCATCTATGCTTTTCAAACGGAATATTTGCAGGTGAATTTAATTGAAAGTACACTTTCAGCCATCTTTCTGATTTGCGTTTTAATGGCCTTATTATTTAGGAGTTGGAAAATGGTCATTATCTCCACATTGCCTAGCCTTATTCCACTTCTCATAACAGCAGGATTAATGGGTCATTTTGGTATTGCTCTTAAACCAAGTACCATTTTGATTTTTTCAATTGCCTTTGGAATATCAAGTGACGGAACGATTTATTTCCTATCACGTTACAAAGAAGAATTTTCAAAAAATGCTTTTGACATTAAAAAATCGATCCAAATCACCATACAAAAAACGGGAGTTTCCATGTTTTACACAGCCATGATTTTATTTTTTGGATTTTTCATATTTACCGCTTCCACATTTAAAGGGACGCAGGCTTTAGGAGTATTAGTTTCAATTACGCTTCTTATGGCTATGATTTGTAATTTAATATTACTTCCTGCTTTTTTAATGAGCTTGAATAAAAAAGAGGTAACTGAACTATTAGAAGATTAAATCCATGCAAAAAGAAGAAAGTATTTATATACTAGCATTTTGGCTACTATGTCTAAGTAATTTCTTGTTCTGTGCCAGTTTCTCCATGATTATCCCTGAGCTACCTGATTATTTAGCTAGTCTAGGCGGAAGAGAATACATCGGATATATCATTGCCTTATTTACTGTAACGGCAGGATTAAGCAGGCCATTTTCAGGAAAACTAACTGATCATATCGGTCGAATTCCCGTCATGGCTTTTGGTTCTATTGTATGTTTCATTTGCGGCGGATTATATCCATTAATTCATTCCGTTCAGGGTTTTTTAATCCTTCGATTTTTTCATGGGATGTCGACAGGCACAAAGCCAACCGCCACATCAGCTTATGTAGCTGATATCATACCTGAATCTAAACGAGGTGAAGCACAAGGTGGTTTAGGTATATTTACTGCTACAGGAATGTCGATTGGTCCTGTTATAGGTAGTTTTTTGGCCAAGGAATTAGGTCTGCGTGAAATGTTTTGGATATCCTCTCTGTTTGCCTTGTTGTCCATTTTAATTTTAACAAGAATGAAGGAAACATTACCTAAATCAAGGAAAAAGCCAATGTCCATTTCGCTCTTTAAAATAGGTTGGAAAGATGTATTTGAACCTAAAATAATACCTGTATTCTGGATCATGATTTTAGTTTCATTTTCCTATGGGGTGATTGTAACTTTAGTACCGGACATTTCAAAAATGATTGGCTGGAACAATAAAGGCCTATATTTTACCATATTCACCTTGTCATCTATCTGTGTTCGTGTATTTTTTGCTAAATCATCTGACCAGTATGGCCGAATTCCCGTTTTATTAATTTCATCCTTTTTTTTAATTGCTTCCATGTTTTTGATGGTGCTGCCCTTAAGTTCAATGACAGTTATTTTATCTGGAATATTCTTTGGCATTTCATGGGGGTTTAATTCTCCTACTTTAACGGCCTGGACGACGGACCTAGCTTCATCAACGCATATTGGCAGAGCTATGGCAACCATGTACATCGCCTTAGAAGCAGGAATCGGGATGGGTGCATTATTAGCCGGAGCGTTTTATAAAGGATTAGCCTCTCAAATTCAAATACCATTTTTGCTTTCTGGTATATTCGCCATCATTTCATCCTTACTTTTAGTATATTACCGACATAATTGGCTCAAAAATGACCTTTGAAGAATATTTAATTTCAAAAAAAATCGACCAGAATCTCTTTAAAAATTCAGATTCAGACTTATTTCACTCATGGGAAACCATGTTTAATCTGATCCATCCCGTAAGCTTTACCGAACAAAATAAATTTATCGTCAATAAAATCAGACGTAAATACCCCATGAAAGAAGGTCTAAATTCTTGATTTTAATGTAATAATTCCGATAAAAAATAAAATAAAATAAAGATTTTAAGAAGTGATTCCCATCCTTTTGAGAAAACATTGACATTTGTACCCATAAATTTAATAATAGATAATGAAGGCAATTGAATTAGAACAATTATTTCCAAATCAGGGTCAAATCCCAGCAGAATTTGATTTAACAGAACCATTAGAGCAAAAAGAATATTTGGTCAATGGTGAAATGAGAGCTTGGAAAGGAAAAACTCAAGATGTATGGTCTCCAATTTATATCAAAACTGACAAAGGTTTAGAGCAAAAGAGAATTGGGTCCTACCCTATTACAGACGCATCTGATGCCATGGAAGTTTTGTATGCAGGTGTGAAAGCTTATGCCAATGGCCGAGGAGAATGGCCTTCCATGACCGTTTCAAAACGAATTGAATGTGTAGAAAAGTTTACACAGAAAATGATACAAAAGCGTAGCGAAGTAGTAAAGCTACTGATGTGGGAAATTGGAAAATCACTAACTGACTCTCAAAAAGAATTTGACAGAACGGTTCAATACATATATGACACCATTGGTGCCTTAAAAGATATCGATAGAACTTCATCTACTTTTTTAATTGAAGAAGGAATTATAGGCCAAGTAAGAAGGTCGCCTTTAGGGGTTGTTTTATGTATGGGACCTTTTAATTACCCATTAAATGAAACCTTTACTACCTTAATCCCTGCTTTAATCATGGGAAATATCGTATTATTCAAACCACCAAAGCATGGTACTTTACTACATTATCCTTTATTGGAAGCATTTAAAGACTCATTCCCTCCTGGCGTGATTAACACACTTTATGGTAGAGGTAATGCGATCATTCCTCAATTGATGGAGTCAGGTAAAATTGATGTCTTAACTTTAATCGGTTCTTCAAAAGTAGCTGATAAGTTAAAGAAAATGCATCCGAAAGTTAATAGACTGCGTGCGATTCTTGGCCTAGATGCCAAAAATGCAGCTATCGTAACCGAAAGTGCTCAATTAGATGTAGCCATCAACGAATGTTTATTGGGTTCACTTTCCTTTAATGGACAAAGATGTACAGCTATAAAAATCATATTCGTTCACAAATCTTTAGCCGACGCATTTAACAAAGGCTTAGCAGAAAAAATCGAAAGTCTAAAAGTAGGTATGATGTGGGATTCGGGAGTTCAAATTACTCCTTTGCCAGAACCCAATAAACCTGCCTATCTGAAAGAATTAATAGAAGATGCCAAACTGCATGGTGCATCTGTTTTAAATCCACACGGAGGAGAAAACTTTAAGTCAATATTCTTCCCTGCCCTACTTTATCCTGTGAATTCAAAGATGAAAGTTTGGCATGAAGAGCAATTTGGACCCGTGGTTCCTGTGGTTCCATTTGAGGATTTAAATACGCCAATAGACTACATTCATGAGTCATCTCATGGCCAACAAGTCGCTATTTTTGGAACTGATGTGAATCAAATTTCTGAATTAATTGACGAAACGGTAAACCAAGTATCAAGAGTGAATATCAATGCTCAATGCCAAAGAGGACCCGATTCATTCCCTTTCACAGGAAGAAAAGATTCAGCAGAAGGAACATTGTCGGTCACTGCTGCACTTAGATCTTTCTCGATCAGAACTGTCGTAGCAACAAAAGCAAACCAATTGAACAAAGATATAGTGAATCAAATTGTTGAAAACCAACAATCTAATTTCTTGTCGACACGATTTATTTTGTAAAAATCAATTTGATGGTTTGTCGGAAGACATATACCTTATGCATAAAAAAGCCTATAATTAATTATAGGCTTTTTTAATGTTCAAAATATACATTGATTTTATCTCAAAATCATCAAATTATAAATTTACTCGCTGAATTTTAGTTGACGCATCCATAATATACTCATCATATGTCATCAACTTATCCAAATGGGATTTACTCCCTATTTCAATAATTCGATTAGCTACCGTATTCGTTAATTCATGGTCATGACAAGTAAACAAAATAGTTCCTGTAAACTCAATCATCCCGTTGTTTAAAGCAGTAATCGATTCCAAATCTAAGTGATTCGTGGGTTCGTCAAAAATTAATACATTAGCTCCAGACAACATCATACGTGAAAACATACAACGTTGCTTTTCACCTCCAGAAATTACATTTGATTTCTTTAAAGCTTCATCCCCTGAAAAAAGCATTCGGCCTAAAAATCCTCGAATAAAACTTTCATCCTTTTCAACGGAATATTGTCGAAGCCAATCCACCAAATTCATCGAAGCATCTTCAAAAAAAGAAGCATTGTCATTCGGCAAATACGTTTGCGTCGTGGTTACTCCCCATTTAAATTCACCTGATTTAGGTTTTGAATTACCTGATAAAATATCAAATAGAGCCGTCATAGCCAAAGAGTCTTTCGCCAAAAAAGCTACTTTATCTCCCTTATTGATCGTAAAAGATAGATTCGTAAATAGAGGAGTTCCATCATCCGTCGTGGCAGATAATTTTTCTACACTCAATAATTGGTCTCCTGCCTCACGCTCTGGTTTAAAATTAATAAATGGATATTTACGCGAAGATGGCTTAATGTCGTCAACCTGAAGTTTATCCAACATTTTTTGTCTGGAAGTTGCCTGCTTTGATTTGGCTACATTCGCTGAAAAGCGGCGGATAAATTCTTCTAATTCCTTACGTTTCTCATCCGTTTTTTTGTTTTGATCCGTTCTTTGGCGCAACGCTAACTGAGATGACTCATACCAAAACGTATAGGTTCCTCCATATAATTGAATTTTTCCAAAATCTAAATCTGCAATATGCGTACAAACATTATCTAAAAAATGTCGATCATGGGAAACAACAATTACCGTATTTTTGAAATTCATCAAATAACCTTCCAACCATAATATGGAATCAATATCGAGGTTGTTGGTCGGCTCATCCAAAAGCAATATATCAGGATTCCCAAATAATGCCTGAGCTAAAAGTACCTTTACCTTATCTGAACCATTCACATCCTTCAAAAGTAAATGATGTAAATCTTCTTTGATCCCTAAGCCACTTAAAAGTGTTGCAGCCTCTGATTCGGCTTCCCAACCATTTAATTCGGCAAATTCAGCTTCTAAGTCAGCCGCTTTATTGCCATCCGCTTCAGAAAAATCTTCTTTTAAATAAATAGCATCCTTCTCGAGCATAATGTCATATAATCGCTTATTACCCATTACGACCGTCTGAAGAACAGGGGTTTCCTCATATTCAAAATGGTTTTGCTTCAATATTGACATTCTCTCCCCTGGGTTCATCGAAATACTACCCGTTTGAGAATCAATTTCTCCTGAAAGAATTTTCAAGAAAGTAGATTTACCAGCTCCATTTGCGCCAATTAGGCCATAACAATTTCCTTCAGTAAATTTAATATTTACCTCTTCGAACAATACTCTCTTCCCAAACCTAAGGGATACATTTGATGCTTGTAACATAACATTGAATTAAATAAGGCGCAAAATTACTCATTTTGAACCTAGAAAAAAATCTTAATTTTCATTCCTTTCCCATATTTTTTTTGTTATTTCGACCTTATTGCCAATTCCTGTAGATGGAAATTCAAAAGAATACTTAATGATCGTTGACAATTCGCATGTATTTTTACAGTTTAGTGAGCTCGGTGTTCATTTGAAAAGCGAATCGAGTCAAGAGATTGAATTAATCTCATGGGATAAGATCAAAAAAAAGGAATTAGCCTTAATGTCTAAATTAAAAATAGAAAGACATCAAGTTGATCACTTAACCATTGAAATCCTGCATTCAGATTTTCTATTGATCCCTCAGGAATATGACACCAAGTTATATAGAATTGGTTTTTTAGAGAAAGCATTAGGCCAAGAAGCGCTCAATGGAAAAGAAATTCACGATCAGCCGGTCCAATGGATTGAATCAAATTTAGCATTTTTGATTCCGAGTGATTGGAAAGATTTTGCTTCTTCATTGTTTCCGCTAGCCAAGGTACATTACCGACATATTTTAGGTGAGTTGTTAGCAGAAAAAAATCAAGTGAAGAGCAAAAACTCAACCCAATTACATCTGTATATACAAGGAAAATTTGCGTTTATGTCGTTGTTTTATCAAGGGAAGTTGCAGCTGGCCAATGTATTTGTGCATCAATCAACCTTGGAATTGGCCTTTTATTTACATTCGATTAGGGATTCATTTGATATTTTGTTGACACGCGAAACAGTCAATATTCATAGTTACGGGGCTGAAAGTGATGCCACGATTCAATCATTAGCACAATACAACATCCTCATTTAATTATGGCAAATAATAAAATTGCTTTTTTCCCAGGCTCCTTTGATCCTTTCACCAAAGGACATCAAGATATTGTTTTGCGTGCTTTGCCATTATTTGACGAAATAGTCATTGGAATTGGTCAAAATTCAAACAAGGCCCGTTACTTTTCATTGGATAAAATGAAGGGATATATAGAACAAACATTTAAAGGTAAACCCGTTAGAGTGGTCACCTATCAAGACCTTACAGCAAATGTAGCCAAGGAAGTGGGTGCAAAATTTATTATTAGAGGCTTAAGAAATACAACTGATTTTGAATATGAAAACTCCATTTCTCAAGTAAATCGACACATTAATTCAGAATTAGAAACTGTTTTTTTAATTACATCTCCTCATTTAGCTCCGATATCATCCACGATCATTCGGGATTTACATCGGTATGGAAGCAAGATAGATGATTATTTACCTTATGATTTAAATGGTATTTGAAGAATTGAAAAGCGCTGAATAACATACCTGATTGAGCTATAGGTAGTTGAAAGAGCTATTTTATTCATGTCGGCTCGACTCAACCACTCCACTTTTTCTATATTTTCTTCTTTTTGAGGAATCAATTTGTGCTTCTGATTTGTATGCATCATATACCACTTAGTTCTTTTCAGAACACGCTGATTCTTGTGTGTGTAGGTGTGATAAGTCGTGCATAATTTAAATTCCAATTTGGCCTGTACATTACATTCTTCTTCCACTTCTCTTACAGCAGCTACTTTAAAGGATTCATTTTTCTCCAATTTCCCTTTTGGTAAATCCCATTTCCCTAATCTATAAATCCACAATAATTTATTTTCCTCGTTGAGCACAACACCTCCAGAGGCTTCAATCAGTGAATAAAGGCTGATAATTTTTTGTTTGAACGCTTTTTTATTGTCAACTAAAATGTACAATGAGTGGAAATCCAATTTGAATTGATGTAAATCTTCGATGATTTTACCCATTTGGACCAAGGAAACATTAAGTAAACAAGTGTGTCCTTTAAACTCTTTAATCTTAATTGGCTTTAATCTTGCGTCGATAATTAAATCATAATCTTCTTTTAAAGGCAGATCATTTTTTTTAGAAAGATTACTTATTCGGATTGGGCGATCGTCAATGAAAACTATCATGCGTAATTATCTCAATTAATTTTATCAAAATTAGAATTAAATAATGAAAGATGAACTGAAAAAAGTATTTTTGTAGGAAAGAAAAATAGAAAAATAGTTATGGAGAATTTAAGTATTCAACAAGAAGTCGCCCAGCATTTATTGCAGATAAAAGCCATCCAACTTAGACCCGATGAGCCATTTACTTGGGCATCAGGCTGGTTTTCACCTATTTACTGTGATAATCGTATTTCTCTTTCATTCCCAGAAGCTAGAACATATATTAAAAATAGCCTGTCAGCAGTTGTTAAAGCATACTTTTCTGATGTCGACATTATCGCCGGGGTAGCAACTGCTGGGATTGCTCAAGGCGCTTTAGTTGCCGATTATCTTGACCTCCCCTTTTGTTATGTAAGACCAGAGCCTAAAAAACATGGCATGGGAAATCAAATTGAAGGATCCATTCAGCCTGGTCAAAAGGTCGTTTTAATTGAAGATTTAATCTCTACAGGAGGTAGTTCACTAAAAGCTGCTGAAGGCCTTGTAAATGCCGGAGCAAAAGTTTTGGGTATGGCGGCAATTTTTACTTATGGTTTTGATATTTCTGTTCAAAATTTCAAGAACGCCAATATCCCTTTCTACGCATTAAGTAATTACGATGTCCTCATTGATGAGGCCGTAAAACTTAACTACATTTCAGATTCTCAATTAGTTACTTTACAAGACTGGAGATTGAATCCCAGCGAATGGAGAAAATAATTTCATTTGATTACATAGCGGTGCCCAGGAAGTGCTTTTAGAATACCCTGAAATTCTAGATTTAATAAAATAGTAGCTAATTGACCCATATTTTTTTGAAGTTGCCAGGCAATTTCATCTAAAGGAATTTCCCCTTTTTTATGTATCAAAGAAAGTACCTCTGATTCTTCAGCTGTATATCGATTCCATTGTAAGTTTTTATTTCGCTGAATAATATCCCCACTTACATCCCAATTCAAATGCATACATAAGCTTTTCCAATCTGTATAAATATTGGCCTTATGCTTTTGAATTAAAAGATTACAACCCTCAGAAAATAATTTGTCAAGATTTCCAGGGACCGCAAAAACCTCCCTATTGTAATTATTTGCATAATCTGCGGTAATTAATGCCCCTCCTCTTTCAGCCGCCTCTACCACCAAGGTAGCGTCCGACATTCCAGCAATGATTCGGTTACGCAAAGGAAAAAAACGTGCGTCCGGCTTTTGACGAATAGGATATTCAGATAAAATACCCCCATTTTCAATTATTTCATCCACATACTTTTGATGAGAATTAGGGTAAATCCAATTAAATCCACCCGCTAAAACAGCCACCGTATTAATTTTAGCTTCAAGGCAAGCCTTATGTAAAGCAATATCAATCCCATAAGCTAATCCACTGACAAAAGTAATTCCTTGACCTATCGAATCTTTGACTAAATCAGTAGTCACTCTTTTTCCATATTCAGTGGCTTTCCGAGTACCGACAACCGCTAAGATTTTTTCAGTATTTAAATCCTGACTGCCTTTCCAGTATAACACGATGGGTGAATCAAAAATTTGTTTTAAGCGATTAGGGAAATTGAGATCTGTGTAAAATAAAAGATCCGTATGTTCTCGCTGGCAGTCTAGCCAAATAGACTCAGCTTGACTCACTAATCCTGATCGATGAATGGCAGCAGATAAAACGGGACCTATGCGAGGAATTTTTACTAATTGTGATCGAGTTGATTTGAAAATATCTTTCGCCGTTCCCATGTGAGACATGAGCCTTCTTGCATTAATTACACCTATTTGAGGAGTAATAGATAAGGCGATTTGGTAAATTTTCTCTTCGTCAGTGGTAGGCATATCAATTAATTATGCCTCAATCTACACTCTTTTTATTCCAATTGATCAGAAAGAGACTTCAAAAAATTACGAATATCAGTAAGCTGATTAATAACGACTTGATTGGGATTTATTGGATTTCCTTTGCTATTTAAGGCTTGCTTTGCACCTTCTAAAGTCATTCCTTTTGTCTCAATTAAATCAAATAAAACTTCAATTTTCTGAATATCTACAGCTGTATACTTTCTAGCTCCGGTAGATTTGCGCTTAGGTAAAAGATGTGGAAACTGTGATTCCCAATACCTTAATTTAGACGTGTTGAGTTTAAATCGGTCTGCAACTTCAGAAATAGAATAATAAAGTTTTTCGTATTCCATAGCGTAAAATAAACAAAGCTTGCAACAGGTAATTCATTAATTCGAATAAAAAAAACTAATTTTGCAATTCCTGTAAACAAAAGTAAACAGGTACATTTAAAATACCCATTAATTTACAAAATAAAAGCAATGACCTCATCTGAGATCCGCCAACAATTTTTAGACTTTTTTGCTTCAAAAGGACATTTAATTGTTCCTTCCGCTCCATTAATAGCAAAGAACGATCCTACTTTGTTATTTAATAACTCAGGAATGGCCCAATTCAAGGATTTTTTCCTTGGAAATGGAACACCTCCGTCCAAAAGAATTGCCGATACGCAAAAATGCCTTAGAGTTTCAGGAAAACATAATGACCTTGAAGATGTGGGTTTTGATACCTATCACCACACGATGTTTGAAATGTTGGGCAATTGGTCCTTCGGTGATTATTTTAAAAAAGAAGCTTTAACCTGGTCATGGGAGCTTTTAACGGAGGTTTTTAAGTTGCCGAAAGAAAGAATTTACGTTTCCGTATTTGAAGGAGATAAGAAAGATGGCGTGCCATTTGATCAAGAAGCATTTGATCTTTGGAAAAATATCGTGGGAGAAGACCGAATTATTTTTGGAAACAAAAAAGATAATTTCTGGGAAATGGGGGAAACTGGACCTTGTGGACCATGTTCAGAAATACATATTGATTTAAGAGATCAAGCAGAGGTAGATGCAATTTCAGGAAAAACGTTAGTGAATGCCGATCACCCTCAGGTAGTAGAAATCTGGAATAACGTATTTATGCAATTTGAAAGAATGGCAGATGGCTCTCTCGTACCTCTCCCGTCTAAACACGTGGACACAGGTATGGGTTTTGAACGCTTATGTATGGCGATTCAAGGTAAGCAATCGAATTACGATACGGATGTTTTTCAAGGCACCATACAAATACTTGCAGAGAAATTTGGTCAAAAATATGGATCGTCCAAATGGCCTGACATTGCGATGCGCGTCATTGCTGATCACATTAGGGCGATTGCATTTTGCATTGCGGATGGCCAATTACCTTCCAATACGAAGGCTGGTTATGTAATTAGACGTATTTTACGTCGGGCTGTGCGGTATGGGTACACCTATTTGAATTTCAAAGAACCCTTTTTACACTTATTAATTCCATCGTTAGCCCAACAATTTAAAGGGGTTTTTGACGAATTAATCGCCCAAGAAGCTTTTGTGGCCAAAGTGATTTATGAGGAAGAATTATCTTTTCTAAGAACATTGTCTTCCGGGCTTATCCGATTAGATAATCTGATGGAAAAAGCACAAACCAATCAAATTAAAATTTTAAGTGGGGATGAAGTTTTTGAATTAAATGATACCTATGGTTTTCCGATCGATTTAACGGCGCTGATTGCGCGTGAAAATGGAATGGAGATCGATGAGTCTGGGTATAACCAAGCACTTCAAGCACAAAAATTGAGATCAAGAAAAGATGCGGGTGCCAGTGCAGAAGATTGGGTATTTGTTCATGATGGAGATGAAGTATCGTTTGTTGGCTATGATGAAACAAAAGTCAATACACGCATATTAAAATATCAAAAAACTCAAAATAAATCGGGTTTACAATATAAAGTTGTCCTAGAAACAACCCCTTTTTACGCTGAATCAGGGGGCCAAGTAGGTGATTCAGGTTATTTGCATTTTTCTTCCGGGGCTAAAATCCAAGTAATTGATACCAAAAAAGAGAATGATTTAATTGTTCACATGGTCACCGATTCGGGTATCGAGTCATTGATCAATGAAGAATTGTCGGCAGAAATAGATGTCAGCCGACGTAGAGTTATTACTCAAAATCATAGTTCAACACACTTATTGCAAGCAGCGCTCCAAGGAATTTTAGGAAAGCATGTGGGCCAAAAAGGAAGTTTGGTGAACGAAGAAATACTAAGATTTGATTTTTCCCATTTCCAAAAAGTAAGTGATGAGGAAATCAAGCAAATTGAATCCATTGTCAATGCAAAAATTGCTGAAAACATTCCACTGCTAGAAGAAAGAAATGTACCTATTTCTCAAGCAAAAGATAAGGGAGCGATGGCTTTATTTGGTGAAAAATACGGGGATTTTGTCCGTGTGATCACCTTTGATAAAAACTTTTCAGTGGAACTTTGTGGAGGTACGCATGTACCGTCAACAGGCGAAATTGGATTATTTAAGATTATTTCAGAAAGTTCAGTGGCTACAGGAGTTCGCCGAATAGAAGCGATTACGTCCAAAAAAGCCTATGAGTTACTCAGTACTCAAGAACAAATTTTAGATGAAATAGACCAATTACTTAAGTCTCCCAAAGACTTAGTTAAGGCCATTGGTCAATTAATTGAACAAAACACAAGCCTTCAAAAATCGATCTCAGCCTATCAGAATAAGGAAGTCGGCGATGTAAGGCAATCATTAAAGTCACAAATTCAAAACAAAGATGGTGTTGATTATATCATTCAACAAGTAGAAATTCCAACGGCGGATGCGCTGAAAAACTTAGCCTTTGAATTACAATCTGAAAGCAATTCTACTTTTTGCTTCTTAGCGGCTGAAATTGACGGAAAAGCCAGTTTAGTTCTTGCTATTTCGAAAGAATTGACTGAAAAAAAATCATTAAATGCAGGTACTATTATCCGCGAACTAGCCAAAGAAGTTCAAGGCGGAGGAGGAGGCCAAGCATTCCTAGCTACGGCAGGGGGTCAAAATCCGAGCGGAATTAAGGCTGCCTTAAAATTGGCTTTAACTTATTTATAAACATGAATTCAGTAATCCCATGGATGTCATTTGAGCAGGTTTGCTCTACCATGGATGAAATGGGAAAAAGCAATAATCCATTCCTTTTTTTTGTGGATTACAAAGCTGAATTAGGTTGGATAGGTACTCCCAGCGAAGCCCAAGCATTAGGGATAAAGTATGAAATAGGATCAAATAAAATTGCAGCAAAGTCTGAAAGCAAACCTGTTTTCAATAAAACCCCCATTTCAGAAGCAAGTTATTTTGAAAAATTCAATCAAGTTCAAAGAGCTATCCAAAGGGGTGATTCCTTTTTAATCAATCTTACCGCACCTACTCAAATTGAAACCAATATGAGTATTGAGGAAATTTATGTGATTGCGCAAGCTCGATATAAACTATTAGTTCCTGATTTTTTTACTGTTTTTTCACCCGAATGCTTTATTCAGATTGAAGAGAATAAAATAAAATCATTCCCGATGAAGGGAACTTTGGCCGTAGCAAATCATTCAAGCCCTGAAAATTTGATTGATGATATCAAAGAGCAAGCAGAACATGCGACCATTGTAGACCTGATTCGAAATGACTTGAGCCAAGTGGCCTTCCCTATCCAAGTGGAAAAGTATAAGTTTATCGACCAGGTCAAAACCCATGAAGGTGATTTATGGCAGATGTCTTCCAAAATCTCGGGAGAATTATTAGATGAATTTAAGGGGCATTTTGGAAAAATATTAAATCAATTATTGCCCGCAGGATCAATCTCCGGCGCTCCCAAAAGCTCTACATTAAGGATTATAGACGAAGTGGAAGACTATCCAAGAGGTTTTTACACAGGAATCATGGGACTGTTCGACGGACATTTATTTGATTCTGGAGTCTTGATTAGGTATATTGAAACTAAGGAAAACAAAATGACCTATAAAAGTGGTGGGGGAATTACGGTTTTCTCAGATGCTAATAAAGAATACCAGGAATTAATTCAAAAAGTTTATCTACCCTTTTAATATGTTTTCATTTTTAGAAACAATATGTATTGAAAATGGCCTTTTGAAAAATTTGCCTTATCACCAAAAAAGGGTTAAAGAAACGTTTGAATCCATTTATCCAGATCAAATTCCATTTAACTTAAGTGAGGCATTATCCAAACAAAATATTCCCTCCACTGGCATTTACAGACTACGCGTTATTTATGAAGAGCAAATAAAGTCCATTGAATTGATACCCTATCAAGAGAAAAAAATAGCCTCTTTGAAGATCATACATACAGGCGAATTCGACTATGGGTTTAAATGGGCGGATCGATCCTATTTTGCACAAGTTCTTTTAGAAAATAAGGAAGTGGATGAAGTGATATTTGAGTTGGATGGAAAAATTCAAGATTGTACTATTGCCAATCTCGCTTTTTTGAAAAATGGAATATGGTACACACCTAAAAATCCCATGCATTGGGGCACCACGCGCGCGCGATTAATTGACCAAAATAAAATTCAGGAAACTGATATTTTTTTAGATGAATTATCTAGCTACTCCCATATTTGCTTGATTAACGTTTTCAGAGAATTGAGTTTAGCTAAATCACTTTCGGTTTCAGCAGCTATTTTGTAAATTCGTTTAATCCAACAAAATGAGCTCAAGCAAAAGTCCTTCTTTTTTATTGCATCAAAAATTTCCTTTTGAGCCTACACCGTCGCAAGTCCAACTATTTGAAAAATTAAGTGGGTTTATCTTGAATCAAGATGAATGGGCTCCCCTAACTTTTATTATCAAAGGGTATGCAGGAACTGGAAAGACAACGGTTATTTCGACCTTAATTAAAGTGCTAGGTTCATTTGAATATAAGACGCAATTAATTGCTCCTACGGGTAGGGCGGCGAAGGTGATGGCCAACTATTCAAAGAAAAAAGCCAGTACAATTCATAAAAAAATTTACCGTCAAGTAAGTAATCCGAGTTCAGGGGCACTTATTTTCCAACGAATGAATAATTATGCCACAAACACAGTTTTTATTGTGGATGAGGCCTCTATGATTACAGATGAAGCCGAGTTTGGTTTCAATAGCCTATTAACTGACTTAATTGAATACGTTTTTACCAATCCCGAGAATGGACATAATGGGAATAAACTCATTTTTGTGGGTGACACGGCCCAACTTCCTCCCGTGGGTAAATCGCTTTCTCCAGCGTTGTCAAAAGACTACATTAGCCAAGAATTTCACATGGAGGTAATGGAGCACGAATTAATCGATGTCATGCGCCAAGATTCGCAATCCGGTATTCTATTTAACGCCACAGCATTACGCCTATTATTGAATGAAAAATCAACTCAAATAAAGTTCAATACTGCTTCTTTTAAAGATTTCTTTCGGATGACAGGTGAAAAAATGGAAGATGGCATGCATTATGCATTTCGGAAATTTGGCAAAGAAAATACAATTCTTTTAACGCGATCTAATAAAAGTGCCGTCATGTATAATCAATTTGTTCGGCGAACTATTTTATATCAAGAAGATGAAATTTCGAGTGGTGAATTGCTCATGATTGTACGTAATAATTACCATTGGTTAGACGAAGACTCCCCCGCTGGATTTTTAGCGAATGGTGATTTTGTGGAAGTGATGAAAATTAAAAAGGAAGAAGAAATGCATGGTTTCCGATTTTTACAAGTGTCTTTAAGGCTTTGTGATTATGAGGAACATCCTGAAGTAGAGGCAAAAATTTTATTAGACACCTTACATTCCTCGGAATCCGCTCTAGGGAAAGATGGCAATAAGAAATTGTATGATTCCGTTTGCAATGATTATGCCCACATCACCAAAAAGAAAGAACGAACTGAGGCAATCAAAAAAGACCCTTATTTGAATGCATTGCAAGTAAAATTCGCCTATGCATTAACGTGTCACAAGTCTCAAGGTGGTCAGTGGGGCGCAGTTTTTGTCGATCAAGGATATTTAAAAGAGGAACAAATCGATGCGGAATATATTCGTTGGCTTTATACGGCGATTACTCGATCCACCCATGAATTGTTTTTGGTCAATTTCCATGAGCGGTTTTTTGACTAAATCTTCGTTATCGCAATTGACCCTTTCATCTAAGCTTGCAACAATTAGAACTCTTGAAAATCAAAGGGTTAAAATTTTGGGAATTATAAATTAAACGAGGCAGCTAAACCTGGATGAAATAATTTTCCATCATAGATAGTCAATCCTTTATTTAATGCTTCATTGGACGTACTAGCCTCTTGCCAACCTAAATTAGCGAGCAGTTGAATGTAAGGCAAAGTAGCTTGCGTCAAGGCTAAAGTAGACGTTTGGGGCACCGCACCTGGCATATTCGCTACACAATAATGCAAAATCCCATCGATTTCATATACTGGATTTTCGTGCGTGGTGGGTTTACACGTTTCAATACAACCTCCTTGATCCACTGCCACATCGACCAAAACTGTGCCTGGTTCCATTTTCTTTAAATCTTCCTTTCTAATTAATTGAGGTGCTTTTGATCCATGCAATAAAACAGCTCCAATTATTAAATCCACATGAGGTAAATGACTTTGAATGGCATGAGAAGAGGCGAATTGAGTGTTGACATTAGCCGGCAAAACTTCGTCCAAATACCGCAAACGAGATAAATTGGTATCCATGATCGTTACATTGGCTCCTAAACCGGCGGCCATTTTTGCTGCTTGTGTACCCACAACTCCCCCACCTAAAATTAATACATGAGCGGGCTGGACTCCAGGTACGCCTCCCAACATCTTTCCCTTTCCACCCTGTGGCTTTCCTAAAAAATAGGCACCCACTTGAACCGCCATACGTCCAGCCACCTCAGACATCGGAATTAAAAGGGGCAATGATCGGTCTGTTAATTCCACCGATTCATAGGCAAAGCAAATAGCTTTTGACCTAAGCATCGCCTCAGTTAATGGCCGTGAAGCTGCAAAATGGAAATAAGTGAAAATGATTTGGCCCTTTTTGATCAAGTCATATTCAACGGCCAAAGGCTCTTTAACTTTTACAACTAGATCTGCAGCAGCATAAACTTCTGCCGCATTGGGCAATATAATGGCACCTTCATGAAGATACATTTCATTTGTAAATCCAGAACCTAATCCCGCATTCGTTTCTATCCAGATTTGATGACCATCTTTTTGTAAAGCATGAACTCCTGCAGGGCTTAGGCCAACACGGAACTCTTGATTTTTAATCTCCTTAGGGATGCCAATATTCATAAACTTTTTAGTAAAAAAGAAAGACCAACGAATTAAATTCGCTGGCCTTTTCCAATGATGAAGAATAATAGAATGCAAATATATAGGTTACCAAAAAATATCTTGCATTACATCACTTAATAAGTAAATAAACCAATAATTATTAAATTTATCAGAAAATATTACTAATATTAGGATTATTTATTTAATAAAACAGAAAAGATTATGGCTATTAAATCTGCATTAGACGCTTTGGATATTAAAATTTTGAAAATTTTACAGAATAATAGCCAACATACACTTAAAGACATCGCTGAACAGGTCAATTTATCGTTGAGCCCCACACATGATCGAATAAAGCGATTGGAAATGGATGGGTATATCAAAGGATATGTAGGAATCTTAAATCGAAAAAAGTTGAATTTGGGATTAATGGTGCATTGCCAAGTAACCCTAGAGAAGCAAAATAGGAGTAATTTTTCTGAATTTGAGCAATCCATTAAAGAGTTTCCTGAAGTAATATCATGTCATTTGGTTTCAGGAAACTTTGATTACTATTTGAATGTGATCAGTGAAGATGTGGAGAGTTATAACCGTTTTTATCAAGAAAAACTAGCTGTTCTGCCATCTGTAGCCCATATTAGTTCATTATTTGTGATGGATGAAATTAAAACAACGACATCACTTCCCTTGTAAATATTTCGTATCTTTGTCCACCTTTTATGGGGTCGACCGGTTTTGACAGCTTTAGCAGTCTGGTTGTAAGCACGTCGGGAGTTGTAGGCATTTCCTGTTAAAAAAACCTTCGAATTATAGCTGGCAATACACAGTATGCCATGGCTGCCTAATCTGATAGATTAGCCAATTTGCCATCGTCCGGCCTCTTCCAAACTCTGCCGAGGAGGATTTCTGGGCGTCGACATGCAGAGTCGATCATTAATATTTTACTAATTAATGATTAGTACCCAGTAAATAAGTGTTAGGTAAGGTCTGATTTGAACCTATTTGACATCGAAAATTAATCAAATCTAAACGTGTAGAAGGCAATTTTACTCTAGGTTTGGACGAGGGTTCGAATCCCTCCGACTCCACAAGTTCATTTTCTTGAACTAATTTACTCGCCCTATTGTAATGTAGGGCGAGTTTATTTGAAGGATATAATTAAATATCAAAATAAATTTCTCAAAGATTTTTTAAACATTGAATCCTAATTGCTCAACCCTTATCTGTAGAATTTTTCCCCAAATTCATATTTATTTCATAAATTGGTAGCTAAATATTACATCATGACATTCAAATCAACCTCATTATTTCTTTTTGGAATCTTATTAAGCTTTTATAGCATTGCACAAGATTATCCAACTGATTATTTAAGTGCGTCTTTTCATGCTGATCGACGAGCCGCAGTGAAAAAGCAATTATCGGACAAGGGCGTAGGCATCTTTTTTGCTGGACAAACGCGTCAGCGAAGCAATGATACCGATTTTCCTTATGCACAAAACAAAAATTTCTACTATTTAACTGGCTTAGATGAGCCAAATGCTGTTTTATTATTATTCAAACAACCTGTAAGCCTCTTAGGAAAAACAGGAACTGAATTTATTTTTGTCCAAAATCGGGATCCATTCAAGGAACTTTGGACCGGTAAAATTTTGGGTGTTGACGGATTTAGGGCAAAAAGTAATATGGAAAACATATTCATTAATGAAGAATTTAAAGCAAGTACAATTCCAATGGCAGGTATAGATTCCGTTTTTAGCCTATTTCGTACAGAAGGAATTTTCAATAAATACAAAGCAAAGGAAGATGCTCTATCCCGAATGGCAGGAACAGTTGACAGCTTAATCTCAAGCTCTAAAAAACCTGTCGCAATGCGTTCCACCTTAAACATTATGCGAAATTTAAGGGGAATCAAAACAGCTGAGGAAATCACGTTGATTAAAAAAGCTGCTTCAATTACTGCATTAGGTCATAATGATGTCATGCGTTCCATCAAACCTGGTATGAAAGAATTTCAAGCACAAGCCATAATGGAATATCATTTTAAAAATAATGGTTCTGAATTCCCAGGCTATGGCAGTATTAATGGCTCAGCCGAAAACGCATGTGTGCTGCATTATGTAACAAATTTGAAAACAATCAAAAATGGTGATTTACTTTTAAGTGACTGTGCCGCTGAATACCATGGGTATACTGCAGATGTAACAAGAACTATTCCGGCCAATGGTAAATTCACGGAGGCTCAAAAAATACTATATGAAATTGTATTAGCTGCCCAAGATGCTGGTATCGCCGCATGTCAATCAGGTGCTCCCATGGCCAATGTGGACGCAGCTGCTCGCGCAGTTGTTTATGCCGAATTAATAAAATTAGGCATCGCCAAAAATAATATGGAAGCTAGAACTTATTTTCCCCATGGAACTTCCCATCATTTAGGATTAGATGTTCATGATTTAGGACCGAGCACACTTCTACCCGGTGTTGTCATTACTGTTGAGCCAGGTATTTACATTCCAGCAGGCAGCAAATGTGATAAAAAATGGTGGAACATTGGTATTCGAATTGAAGACGATATTTTGATAACTGAAAAAGGGCCAGAAAATCTATCTTTGGGCACACCTCGAAAAGTAGCTGATATTGAGAAAATGGCAAAGCAGAAAAGAGTAATTCAAAACTAAATTATCTCTAAACCTATAAAAAATGGCCTTTCGAAAGGCCATTTTTTATTTATTCATTTCTAATTCCAAGAGCGCTTTTAACTCATTTAACTTTTCTTTTTGAAGGGAGGCTACATTATTTTTTTCATCAGGATCCGTTTTCAGATTATATAATTGGTCTTCCAAATCATTCCCAAGTTCTATATTAACCAGCGAATTAAATTTTGCTCCTTTCCCACCTTTTATGAATTTCCAATCCCCTTTTTTAATCGCTAAAGTACCCGCTTGTTCTATGATATAGTCACGCCCAATCTGATCTTTTCCCAACCATGCATTCAGATTTGCTTTGGAATCTTTAGATGAATTTTCATTATAATTAGCACCCAGTAATTGATTCATAGTAGCTAAAAAATCAATCTGAGAAATCAAGGCATTTGACCTACCCACAGGGACTTTCTTAGGCCATTTAACTATAAAAGGAACCCTTGTACCAGCTTCAAATGAACTATATTTTCCTCCTCTTAAAATTCCTGCAGGTTGGTGCAATCCTAAATTCTCCTTGGATCCGTCGATATAACCATCATCCACCACGGGACCATTGTCGCTTGTCAAAATAACTAATGTATTGGATGTTAAACGTAAAGAATCAAGCGTTTTCATCAATTGGCCCACCGAATCATCCAATTGCAACAAGGCATCTCCCCTCTTACCAAAACCACTTTTACCCAAAAATCTCGAATGGGGAATTCGGGGTACATGAATATCATGTGTAGCAAAATACAAAAAGAAAGGGTTTTTCTGATTTCGAGCCATGAAGGACTTCGCTTTATTCGCCAAGGTTTGGGCCATATCCTCATCATCCCATAAAGCCTGCTTTCCACCCACCATAAAGCCAATTCTACCTACTCCATTGACAATCGTATTATCATGTCCATGGGAATGTTTCATTTTCAAAAGCTCTGGATTTTCCTTGCCTGTCGGCATGCTGCCAATTTTTTTAAGGTAATTCACCTCAATGGGATCTTGTATATCCAAATTTCGAACATGGTCATTTTCAATGTAAACACAGGGAACTCGGTCACCGGTAGCAGGCAAAATAAACGCTTCTTTAAAACCGATTTCTAAAGGACCATGTTCGATTTTTCCATTCCAATTGGGTCCACCCGCAGGCCCTAAACCCAGATGCCATTTACCAATAACCGCTGTATTATACCCAGCTTTTGAAAAAATAGTCGCAACGGTTTGTTGGCCTGCAGGAATTAACGCCGACGCATCTCCAGTCGCCACACCCGTATCTTTTCTGCGAAAAGCATATTCTCCCTTGAGCAAAGAATATCGCGACGGAGTACAAGTTGCAGAGGTTGTATGTGCTTGGGTAAACAATAGGCCTTTTCTAGCTAATTGGTCTATATTAGGCGTTTTAATCGTCTTAGATCCGTAGCAACTTAAATCACCAAAACCTAAATCGTCCACATAAATAACGATTACATTGGGTTTTTGGCCATATGTTAAAAACGAAATAGACACGAAAAGAAGTACTTTGATACAAGATAAAAACTTCATAAAAGTTAGATTTT
>CAIZMB010000006.1 GCA_903933935.1 uncultured Cytophagaceae bacterium | reverse complement strand
TCGGACATACATTGGGCATTCCGAAAGATAGCTTAATTCTTTATCCAAATTTCGAGCATCCAAATGAGCAAACTAATTGGGGTCAAGGAAGAGTCAAAAGTGAAAGAGCTGGTTTTGCTTATAACCTTTTTCACAGGCTAGGAATAAAAAATACATTGGTCATAGAACTGCTAAAAACAACTAAACCAATCACCTTGAAGGTCAATTTCGTAGTCTGGGAACCTTGCTTACAAAGTTTGCTGCCTAAAGAAAAGAGAAATCCTCAATGGATCCTTTATTCATTAATTCCGATGAATGAATATGTTAAATATATGAGAAATTAGGTAATAGGTAATAGGTAAGAGGCGTATTTATTTTTTTGCCAATTTGTTTAGTTCTTTGGGGCTTAAAGCATGGTTAAATACCGCTAAGCCGGCAATTTGCCCTTTAAAGAAATTACCCATCCCTCTTTTTAAAAGCACCGCTCCTACCGTAAAATCCGACCCATTATTGCCTATTCCATCTGGAAAATAATAGGGGTTTTTAGATTGAATTAAGCCCTCAGGATACCCATCGAAGCCCTTTGTATTTAAAATTAATTCCTTTTCCCTTGCTTGAAATTCTCCATTGACATACGAACGCATATATTTTCCGTCATAAGTAAACGCGACAAATGTCCATTCATTCGCCTTTACTTCTTGTTTACTCGCAGAATAATCACTTGAATATGGGAAAGGGGGCGTAGGCTTGCCGGTATACGATATATGTCCACAAACTTGATTTTTACCATTGTAATGTGGCAATGAAACAAACAAACCATATTGACGCTTGCCGCCATTTAAATATTCATTCCACATACCGCCAACAAAGCCAGTCGTCTCCCCCGTCCATTTAACCCAAGCAGCCACCGTCACTCCTTGGCCCATACCATAAATATTCAAAAATCCTGTTTGATTGTTAGGTAAAGACAAATAAGCTCCATGGCCAAATTTGGCAGAATATCCAGACAATGGCCCCTCGTCCTCTCGCTCAATTTGCCCATCCATTTCGGATAGTTCATAGGGGCCCAACAATGATTTCCTTTTTTCCCCTTTAGCTTCTTTAAAGTCCCACAGGGCAATTAAATGCTTATTTTTAACCAATTGATTTAACAAATGCTTATTCTGACCACTAAGGTTTTCAGTACAAATGACAAACAAAAAAAGAAAAAAAACTTTCATATAAAGATCTCAACAAATTAAACCTACAAGGATATTCAAACCGCAAAAATTAAACAAAAATCCTGAATAAAAATAATACCATTTATGACGCTTAATAAATCTAAAGGCGTCATTTCATAATCAAAAAACTAAATATTATCGGTAATTTCGAAATTGAATCTAATTCAATCAATTTATTTCGATTGTAATTTAAGTCAACCTAAAAGAGAAAATTAACTTTTGCATTTGAATGAAAATCCGACCCAATATATCCCTATTAATTATATCATTCTTATACCTAATCGTACATTTTATCCCTGATTTTGGTGGAGCCGATGTGATGGGTGCTCAGTGGTTATATACTAGTATCGTTGATGCCATTGTTTTAGGATACATTTTCTTTCAAAGGAACCACTATTCAGAGGCAATAAAAGCCGTTTTTAGCCAGAAATTCTCTCTACTTTATTCCTTTTATTTTATTTGGGCCATCATTTCTATTAGCTATGCCATTAACCCAACAGAGGCCATTGTATGCTTAGCTAGGCTAGCCAGCACCTTTTTTATTTACACTAATTTTGCGATTCTCCTATTTAAAAAAGATATCAAATCTTATTACCTGCCCATTTCAATATTAATTAGTCTCGTTTTATTTTATGATAGCATCGCTGTGATTTCAGGCTTTACTAAGAATTCAAAAACGATGCTCTTAGATCAAAATATTTTAAGCCTCATGGGCAATAATGGCAACAAAAACGTGATGGCCGCCAGTTTATTAATCAAATTCCCTTTTGCCCTTTTTGTTATTTTAAGATCTACATTTTTAATGCGCGTGGTGGGAGTGTTTATTCTATTTTTTGGAAGCTTTGCCTTATTTATCTTAAATACTAGGTCAACTTTTGTGGGGCTTTTTTTAATCCTTCTCATATTTGCCGCTAGCACAATTTACTTTAAAATAAAATCAGCTTGGCCTAAAATCGCTTGGCCCCTCGCCTACTTCATTATCCCTATATCGATCGCATTCTTTTCTGCTAATTTAGTCTTAGAAAATGCCGTTAAATCTCAAGAAGTTCAAGGAGGATATGGAACTGTCAACAAACGAATCGATGACATTACGGCCAATACGAAGGAAGAAAGCCGTTTGAGACTTTGGAAAGCAGGCTTAGATTACACATCCAAACACCCTTTCATAGGAGATGGATACGGCAATTGGAAACTGGCCTCTATCCCTTACGAAAAAGAATATACCAATGACCTATTCGTGCCCTATCATGCGCATAACGACTTTATCGAGGCCGCAGCGGATTTAGGAATCATTGGTGGATTGGCATACTTAGGATTATTCATCTTGGCCTTTTTATTTACACTTAGGCTTTGGTTAAAAGAGGACGCCAAAGAATTTCGATTGTTTGCAACCATATCTTTCATGGCACTAACCTGTTATTTCGTGGATGCATTTCTTAATTTTCCCACAGAACGAACCTCGATGCAAACGATGTTGACACTTACGATGGGACTGTTATTTGCGCCAATTCATTTATTACCCAATGTAGGAAAAAAAATCAATGTCAATCATTCAACCCTCCTTTATATCGTCATCGGTTTCATGTTCATCGGCGGGTCAATCTACATCAATAACCAAGTATTTAAATCCCTCAAAGTTCAAAAATTTGTCATGGGAGAAATTGACATCGAACCCAAAATGGCATTGGAAGAAGTAGAAAATGCCTTTCCCGCAATTCCAAATTTATCTACCTCAACCCTACCCATTAAAGCACTTATTGCCCGCTATGAATTTAGAGATAAAAAATACGATGTCGCTTTAAAGTTATTGAAAGAAAGTGATCAAGATAATCCCTATTTGCATTACAATGATTTCATCAGGACAGCGATTTATGCTGATAAAAAGAATTTAGACAGTGTTTCGCTTTTTGCGTTTAATGCTTTTTACCATTGGCCGAGATCTAGCAGCTATTATAAAAATGCAATTTTTGCGGCCGCCAAAAACCGAGATACCCTTGAAATAAAGAAAGTATTTAACCTATATAATCGGTATCGAACGGGTGGATTAGCGTATTCACAGTATGTTTTAGGCCTGTATGAAATAAAAGGCGCCACAGACAAAAGGATGATCAATTTGCTAGATTTTGCAATGCGAAAATTCCCCCAGGATTCAGTCATCATTTCCGATGCCAAAAATACCGTCATGGGAAACGCAACAGCTACTGGAAACATGAACAATTACGCGGCCCAAGGTTCATTAGCCTTTCAAAAAGGTCGATACGCAGCAGCAGCTAAGTTTTTTTTACAGGCAAGCCAAGCAGAACCCAACAATTATACACATTTTGAAAATATCGGTATTTGCTATTACACCAATAAGAACTTTGAAACATGTATCCAATATTTCGACAAGGCTAATTCGCTTCCACAAAATACGGCAGGTAAATCCTACTTTTTCAAAGCCATGGCCTTAATTGCGTCAGGAAAAAAAGATCAAGCTTGCACAGCGCTTAATGAGGCTAAAAAACGCTCTTATGCTGAAGCAGATTCATTTATTAAGGTAAATTGCCAATGACCAATAGTTAGTAAATAATGAATTGATCTTCAAATACGACATCCACATTTAACTCAATTTCATACGCGATTATTCTCCTCAATCGATATCAAAAATACGCTATGTCCTAAGCTTTACTAAATTTCAAAAGTTAGTAAAGCTAAAGGACATAAAAAAACGCAATATGCTTTTATCATTTTATTGATCTATTGAAAATATGTTTTGGTTTTAATATATTATGATCGTATTAAAGCCGACATATTACAAAATTTAAAACACAAAAATTACAAAGTCTTTAAAATAAAAAAGCTCATTCTTATCAAAAATGAGCTTTCTACAATAATGTTGTGTTCTAAAATCATAAGGAAACAGTCCGTCTCTTTAGATTAATTCAAAAGTATATTTCAACATGAAAATTTTAAAAAATTTCAATGTAAAATGTGTTTAGTTTTCTACAAATCAATACAATTTAATTTACGATCCAATATCAAATTGGACTAGAATTAATGGTAAACGTATTATTTAAAATCAAATTATTGCTAAATTCGAATGAGTACCAAGGAAACTTAAGGCTGCTCTCTCTAATACGACCTATAAGACTTATGAAAAAAAACTTCCTATTTTGCCTATTATTTTTGGCATCATTAACCCAATTGTCAATTGCTCAAAGCAATAAAACTAAATCCAGTCCCTTAAAAATCACTAGCTTATTCATCACTCAAGATGCTAAAACAAGTAGTATTTCGATTTTCCGTAAGAATGGAAAATCACCCATCCTCACTCAAGTAGCCAAAGATAATTTCCGTCCATTCCTCCATCCCATTGTGGCGCCAGACGGCAATGGAGTTTTAACTGAATATAGTCCAGGGCATCACAAGCACCAAACCGGCATCTATTGGGGCTATACACGGGTGAATGGCCGCGATTATTTCCACCATCCAGAAGGTGATTATTGGCGCAAATCCAAAGCCAGCGTCATTAAAAACAGTGGAAATGAAGTGAAGTGGGAAACCGTTTACGATTTATTAGACGAGAAAGGAAATGCCGTATTAACCGAAACGCAAACTTGGTCTATGCGTGAGGAAAACGGAAAGTATTTGCTCAAATTAATTTGGACCGGTGAGGCAAAAACGGATGTCACCATCGGCATGTACGATTACGGTGGATTATTTGTTCGTATGCCATGGAAAGAAGGCATTGACGGCGAAGTAAACAATGGAGCCAGGCAAAAAAATGAAAAAGCAGAAGGCCAACGATCCAATTGGGTCGATGTCGGAATTAAAATTGAAGGCCGACAAGACCGAGCGCACATAGCCGTTTTCGACCATCCAGAAAACAATGGATTTCCTCAACATTGGCGTGTCGACAACCAATTGGGCATCGGAGTGGCCCGGGCCAGAAAAGGAAATTGGGAAATCAAAAAAGGGAAGATCGAAACGATCAAACATGAAATCCTTGTCTATACAGGAAATCTAACTGAAACAGAAATCAATAAGTTATGGGCTAGCTACAGTGGACAAGACATGTCGTTCAACGTAGGTGGCGGTTCTACGGCTCTTTGGGGCGTGGCCCAACAAGAAGGTCGGGATGCCAAGTTTTTAAACCCAGCTGAAGCTACAGCTGCGATGACTTTAAAACCCGGTTTTAAGGTAAACGCATGGGCCGCTGAACCTACGATCACACAGCCCATGGCATTTTGTTGGGATGATAAAGGCCGACTTTGGGTCGCGGAAAACCGAGATTATGAGTCGCGTGGATATGGTTTTTCTAAAGCTGGAAACAGCCGAATATTAATTATAGAAGATACCAACCATGACGGAATCGCAGATTCAAAAAAAGTGTTTCTAGAAGGAATCGCATTTCCCTCCGCTATTGCTGTGGGTTTCGATGGACTTTACTTAGGTGCACCACCCAATTTACTTTTTGTGCCAGACAAAAACCATGATGATGTGGCGGACATGGCAGATATTCAAGTTAAACTAACGGGTTGGGGAATTCGCGATCGGCATGAAACATTAAATAGTTTACATTGGGGTCCTGATGGCTGGCTTTATGGCTTGCAAGGTTTTGCGACCCCTTCTAAGGTCCGAAAACCAGAAGGGAAAGGAAAAATATATAAACAAAATGATCCTTTTCCTGAGGATGTTTTAAAAGGAGAAGGTGTAGATATCAATGGCGGAGTATGGAGATATCATCCCACGAAAGATATTTTCGAGGTGGTTGCCCATGGGTTTAGTAATCCTTGGGGAATCGATTTTGATGCAAAAGGGCAGATTTTTATTTCAGCCTGCGTCATCCCTCACATGTGGCATGTCGTTCCTGGAGGTGTATATCATCGCCAAGGAGGCCAGCATTTTAATCCTTATTTGTACAGTGATATTCGAACCATTGCAGATCATACCCACCGCTCCGCCCACGGAGGTGCCCGCGTATACCAATCGGATGCTTTTCCCGCTGAACAAAAAGGAAGAATCTTTATGGCCAACATCCATGAACATGCTATATTATCCGACGTTTTGGCAAAATCCGGTTCAGGCTTTGTGGCCAAACATGGAGAGGAATTATTAATGGCCAACAATGCACAATGGGTCGGTTTTAGCATGGAAGTAGGTCCTGACGGAGGTCTATATGTGTTGGATTGGCATGACGCAGACATTTGTGGAAAAGAAGTTTTAAACGGGGAAACTGGCCGTATTTACCGAGTGATGCCCACAAATAATTTGGCTGAAAATTGGGCCGGAAGATTTGATGATTTAAATACTTTTTCTGACCTGAAACTAGTTGCTTTTCAGACGAATAGTAGTGATTGGCACGCACGAAGAGCCCGAGTAATTTTGCAAAATAGAGCGGGGAAAGGGACGATAGGCCAACAAGCCATCGACGAGTTGCAAAACATTTTAAAAAATAATTCAAATATCGATTACCGTTTAAGGGCTTTATGGTCGCTGCATGTGACGCATAATTTTGCCTCAGGCCAATTGGAAAGCCTACTCCTAGACTCCGATGAGTACATTCGATCTTGGGCCATTCAGCTTTTGTGTGAAGATAAAAACCCTTCAGAAAAAGCTATGGCCGAGTTTATTAAAATGGCCAAAGAAGACAAATCACCTGTAGTCAGATTGTATTTAGCCTCAGCTTTGCAACGCATGAATGAACAATCAGCTTGGAAAATTGCGTCTGAATTGGCCCAACACAAAGAGGATTCAGAAGACCATAACGTACCAAAAATGATTTGGTTTGGACTTGAACCTTTGGTTAAGGCTAACCCAAAAGCAGGTTTGGAGCTATTAAAAAATGCAAAGATCAATTTGATTACAAATTACATCGCACGAAGATTAATGGATGCGAATGAACATGCCTTATTAGTGAATTACCTGGAAAAAAATACGCAAAACATCGTTCCCATTTTAGAAGGAATGAGGGACGGTTTAGATGAGCGAATTGATTTAAAAGCGCCTAAAAACTGGAATGCGGTCTCGAAAAAACTTAAGTTAAGAAAAGGAGAAGTAGCTAAATTGGCCTCAATCATATCTCAGCGCTTTGGAGAAACAAATGCCACTCAGAACAACCTAGCCATTCTGAAAAACAAAAATTCGTCTATCCCCCAACGAAAAGAGGCATTAAACTATTTAGCTGCGGCCAAGAGAGTTGAATTGAAAAACGAATTACCTAACCTATTCAACCAAATCCCATTGAGAATGGATGTAATTTCAGCGATTGCGAATTTCAATGAGGATAATTTAGGGGCTTTAATCGTTAGCAATTATAAAACCTTATCATTGGTTGAGAAACGCAGGGCGATCGAAACGCTTTCTTCTAGACCAAAATACGGTTGGCAACTTACGCAAGCTCTTAAAAATCAAACGATTCCAAAATCTGATATTCCGGCTTATACGGCACGCCAGTTGTTGCGCGTGGTGGGTAGTGGATTTATTGAATATTGGGGCCCGATCGAGCAAGAACAGTCCTTAGAAAAGGCTTACATTAAGTATCGCAACATCTTGACACCGGCTGCCATTTTAGAAGCAAATGCAACCAAAGGAGAAATCGTCTTCCAAAAAAGTTGTGGCTCATGCCATAAAATGTATGGAAACGGCGGAAATATAGGTCCTGAATTGACCGGCTCTAACCGGGCTAATTTGGATTACTTTTTGTTCAACGTCCTAAACCCATCCGGAGAAATTCAAGAAGACTATAAATTAGTTGTGATCACGACGCGAGATGGCCGAACGTATTCGGGTAATGTGATTGCGGAAAACGACAGACAAGTGAGCATGCGCATTGTAGGAAAGGATGTCTCGAAAATAAATAAGTCGGAAATTCAATCACGGGAAGTAATGCCTAGTTCGTTGATGCCCGTGGGTATTTTAGAAACCATTCAAGAAAATGAAGTATTGGATTTAGTAAAATACATGCAAACAATGAAAAAGTAAAATTCAACGTTTGATAAATAACTATTCCAATATTTGATGATTTCTGATTAATGCTGCACGTAATTCTGGGTAAGGCACTTCGTGTGTTTGTACATTTTTATCGATGGCAATACTAGCTGCAATTGCTGCAGATTGGCCTAATACCATAAAAACGGGCTCCATTCGAATAGAACCATACGCGATATGTGAAGATGAAAGACATACGGGTATAAACAAATTAGTTACCTCTGATTTTTTAGGAATAATGGATTTATAGCTAATTGGAAACGGCGCATCGACATGCGCTTCTACATTGCCTTCATTTTTGACATATCCATTTAAATCGACATACCTCTGAATAGGATGAGAGTCCATTTGATATGCTCCAAGACCAATGACATCTTGAGCTACAGCCAAAGCTTCGCAATTTCGTTGGGTCATCACGTAATCACTAACCATTCTTCTGGCTTCTCGGATATATAACTGGTCAGACCAACCGCCATCTGCAGCAAATTCATCTTTGCACATTCCCCATTGGGAAACCACATCACGGACTTGCTTAGGAATTCTCGGATGATAAGCCAAAGTCCACATTAGGCCTTGTTGGTACTTTCTATGCAATGCTGCAATTTTAATCCGATCTTCATAGCTCGCTTCAGGATATTGGTAATTTTGACCAACGAAATCTGTTGAAAAGCCCTTTTGATTGTTGGTATCTGTTTTTCGGTTTGGCATTTCAGAATTTATCCAAGGCACTAAAGGATCGCCATAATCATACATTTTACGAATGTCACCTTTGGCGGCTTCATAATTGCGAAATAATAATTCATAATCTAACTCCTTATAGCCCTTAGGCTTTTTGAAAAGAATGCGATTTTCAGGATGATTCGTCAAAGTCATGCGGTAGCAATACGCTTGGATTTTATGATCAGCTTGACCGTCCATGCCAGGTTTATCTGCGCGAACAAATGGCAATAATCCACTTTTTGGATTACCCTTTATAAGGTAGGGACTCACACCATCGATAAAATTATGATGAATTGAATTCATGGATGCTTTCTTATGCAGAGTCAAACTAACGTTATTTGCCTGAACACCATTTAAAGATTCACCATATTGACTATTGGATTCCCGGCCTACCGTATAGCTGACACCAGAAGCGGCCATCAAATCTCCTTCATAGGAACAATCCATAAACATTTTGCCTTGGTAAATCTGACCTGTTTCCATCTGAATAGATTTGATGATCTTATTTTCCTGCTTGACACCTGATTTTCGGTTTAAACGCTGATGATAAACAATTTGAATGTTAGGTTCTTTTTCTAACATGTCAAAGTAAATTTTTAAAGCAGCGGAAGGCTCAAAAGCCCACATTGCATCCTCGTCAAAAGTATTGTAACCAACGCCCCGATAGGCCTCTCTTTTTTCCCAAATCCAATTTTCAGGCTTCAAATAATATTTTTTAACATTTTGATAAAACTCACGGGAAATACCCCCAATCGCTTGTTTATTCCCAATATCCGTTTTGCCTAATCCTCCAGTAGTCAATCCACCTAATCGATTTGAAGGTTCAATTAAAATTACTTTTTTACCCATTCGAGACGATTGAATGGCCGCAGAAACACCGGCGGAAGTACCACCATAAATTACCACATCATACGATTGCATCATTTGAGCAGATGTATGCATTGGCCACAAAATAGCCAAGTAAAGAAGCCCAAAAGCGAAAGCATTTCTAATAATTAAAACCGATTTACAGTAAAGCATATTTGATTAATTTAAACGAAAGATTTTTATACAAAGGAAAATGAAATCATGAAAAAATAAAGAAAATTCTTCACTATCACAATGCACCTAAAAGTAAAAATGAAAATTTATATTTTTAAAGACATCAAAGTCAATAAAATAAATGGGAAATCATTTGTGGTTATTTATGTCTAAACCAACAATCCATACGGTCGTTTTCGTACGCCTTAAATACCGTATTAACAGGAAAGCCATGGCGTAGATTTTCATTAAATCGAGTTCGCGCCAAATAATTAAAAGCACCCATATCACCCGTATAAGCAGTTTTATTGGCACGATTATACGTTTCATGTATTTCGCATAATTGCCGAAGGAAGTCGAAAAAGACTGGAAATGATCCGCCTATGATTCCACAGTTCAGTAGTGTTTCTTTCGCAAACTGTTCCTCATACGATTGGTAATCTGCCATTTGCTCTCGCAGGTGAGTCGCATGCGCGAGCATCCATTCATTGGCTAATAATGTAGGTTCGTCCCCGCAAAAAAGAGTCTTTGGGTTATCTTGATACAAAGGATCATTAAACGGATTTTGGGCCAAGGTAACATCCGAGATATCCGTCACAAAAACACCTTGAATAGGATCAAGCGATTTCGCTAAAAAATCACGGTAGATGAAATAGCGATACACATTTGGATTAAATTCGGGATTATACTCGATGCGCTCAAATGAAATATGTGTATTTTCAAATCGCGCACAGGTCTCGTCAGAAAAATTATTGTGAAAAATAATGCCTTTTAGATTAGCCTTAGCCACTGATTCCGCCCAATCTTGCACTAATTCATAGGCATCATCCTGTAAAGTCGTGTTCCGATTGACATCATAAACACCTGTGATGTGGCAGGCGAGAATAAGTTGGAGCTTAGTCGCCATTAAATAGGGTTTGACAATAGTTCCTTCTTCAAAACAGCGCAGGTGCTATTCGGATTATTTCGGTAATATATATAGGATTTTTGGAATACCTTCTTCACTCTAAACTGAATTTGAGCGCGTTCATAAAAAGCTGAATCAGCGGCAAATCCCCCCTCAAAATTAATGCTTTTAAATACCTTTTGATGACCAAACAAGGTCCCAAAAAGAACGGCATCATCCAAATGAATGGGCTTACTTAAGTCATTTTTATCTGGAACATAATAATCGTCTGAGGAATTCACCACAGTCTCCGTGGTGGAACAAATCAGATCTACATCTTCCATTTCCTGAAGGCAAGAACTTAGGTGAAACGGTTTGTATTCATCATCACTATCTAAAATGGTGATAAATTCACCGACACTGATCAACACACCTCGATTAATGGATTTTGCTTGGCCCCGATTACTGTGACGAATGTAGACGATTTTGTCTTCGTGCTTCTCCACGTATTCCAACAGTGATTTTCGGTCGTTGCCCTTGCTTCCGTCATCTATGATTATGAGTTCAAAATCCTGAAAATCCTGCTCTAAAACAGAATCAATGGCTCTTTTAATGAAATGAAATTCCGTATTAAATACCGCCATTAACACCGATATTTTTATATTCTTAGGCATGATTTTCAATAAATTGTACTGTAATGTCTAAATTAAGATTCAATCTAGCGATTAAAATACAAATAGGAAGACCTATTTACACTTATCACCAAAACTTAATATTACACATATTCTGAGATCAAAAGCGATGATGAACCATTCGGCCACTCGGCCTGAGTGTTTTCTTTTACCGTACGGTTTAAGGAAACCCTACCCTATCGAATCTTAATCAGATTAATCTATTTGTATTTTTTGATTTTTGAAACACATTAAAATCGAATGAAATATGGTGGTGTTGCTCACTTATTTGCTGCTCGTTTTTTTAATATACGATTTTATTTAAAATTAATTGATGCTCCACTTAATTCAAGGTGAAAAATACCTTAATGAAATGATCAATTTTTTGACGACGTACAATTATTTCTTAGGGTTAACAATATAAAAAACGGTATCTATAAAATATAGCATTCCATTTCTTGTCAGTACATTCTCGTCATGAAGATCTTCTAAAATTAAGCAAAGTTCTTCATTATAATAATCATGATTTTTTGTGTTTCGAAAGCCGTTATTTTCCAAAAATACTTTCACAAGGCTTAAATCTGTTTTTTCAGTTGCTCTAACAAATGGTTGTTCCACCACTGCATGCACCACTTCTTGCTCATTGTAGAAGCCTAATAATTGATAAGCAGTATCAGGGAAAAATAAATTATTAAGAAGTAGATTGTGCAAATAATCAATCCAAGATGCGTAATAAATAGCATCATTCAGCTTTAAAACAGTAGAACCATCTTTCAGATAAACCTTTTGTTCAGCTCCTTGGGACACGTATAACTCAATATTAACATTGTCTACCCAAAGATTATGATCATTGACAAATTGAATTAATCTCTTTGTCTCTTCTTCTTTGTGCTGCTGGTAGTTTTCAACCATTGAACTTGTTCCTTGGCTTCTTTTAAGGTAACTGCAGACTGTTTGGATAAGATGGTGATACTTAACTCGGCTCGTTCCGGAAAGGATATGTTGTATGTCATCTCTCATGAAATATTTGTTGATGCAAAGTTAATTAATTATTTCAATTAAAATTTTAGCATAATATTCGTCATAAAATCTTGCCTTTAAATAAGGCAAAATAGGTTAATACAATATTTAGCAACATATAAATCATTATATTATTCGAAATGTGCTTAAAGCGATGATTGAGAAGTTAAATCAGAGGTCGTTAGAATTCAATAAATAACATAGTTTGCTACCACTCCTGCTACCACCCCCGCTAAATAAAAGAAACCACTCGACCATAGTGGTTTCTTTTACCGTACGGTTTAAGGAAACCCTACCCTATTGTATCTTAAACGGATCAAAACCAATCCAGATTAACCTATTTGTATTTTTTGATTTTTGAAACACATTAAAATCGGATGAAATAATGTGGTCCTGCTCATTTATTTGCTACCTTTTTTTTGATAGGTTTACTCTTTAAAATACCGCTTTGTTTAATTTATTTTAAACAAACCCAAAATCAGACAAGTACAAAACATTATTTCCAAGTCTCTTTTAAAATTTGCATGTAATTTCCATTTGAATCATATAAAATGATCAATGTAGTTTGAAAACTACAAAACGTAGCAATGAATCCATCCTCATTGTTTTCTAATTTTAGTTTAAATTTTGGGTATAGTTTTTTTTTAATTTCCATTAGATTATACTCCGGAAAATCTATATTATCTAATTCGAACTCTCCTCTTCTTAAGAGGTAGTTAAAAAGATTGTACATTATATATTTCATGACAAATATTTCATTTCTTTAATAAATCAAATCCATTAAGATTTAATAATAAACTGGTAGTAATTGTTATTGCTAGAAGCACGATTACAAAATAATTATTAGTGCTCATAAAAAGATTGTTGCACATTGGAAGTAAATGATGAGCACAGATACAATATGTTTAATATTTTTTTATAGTAATTTTTATAAACCAAAACGGGATTTAGTAAGATCAAATTGGGTTAACACTTCAGTAGATGTTAATCCCTTGCCCTTGTAAATTTTGGTGGTAGCGATATTCCCTGAAAAACTATAATAACTATTTGATCTCCCCAAATTTCCAATTTGTGAATTTTGTTGAGCTATTAGTGAGCCGGGTAGCGAATAGGTTAATTTTGAAACCCCGTTTACATAAACGACTGCCGAACCATCAATTCTAGAAACGACAATATGTTGCCAGGCATTCCGGGTAAAGACGAAATTACCTGCATTTACGTAACTTGTACCATCATAGGAATGTGATAGATACAATCTACCGTTATAATGCTCCATTCTAAATGCCGCATAATTTGACCCGATAACATTAAGAGAAATGTATACAGAGCTTTCATTTGTTGGAGTCATATAAATCCAATTCTCCACAGTGAAATCGCCTGTGTTGAAATCAAAATCGGTTGACTTAGGCAAACTCACATATGGTCCGTTCCCATTAAATACCAAATACCCTTGATTAGCAGAATTGTAGGTAACACCATTTACTAGCGTGCCATGATTCCCTTTTCCTGATAAGTCAGTCCACGTTGTTCCGGTACCAGCATAACTCGCGGAATTCCCAGCATCTAAATCTAAGACTAGAGCGCTAACTAAAGATGGAGGGCCTATAGGCGCCACATAATTATTTTGCCGACTGAACATCGTTCGCTGTGCATGGGAAACAAATGCGGAGAAAAGGAATAAGAGGGTGAATATTTTTTTCATACAATGATCGTTGGATGTGGTATTTAATAATCGTTAATTGATATTGTATTTTGCTTTATTGTCATTGTAAATTTGACTTATTTCTGAGGCACTTAGTTCTCTATTAAAAAAAAGTATCAACGCAATATTGGCATCCATATTCACTCCAGTGCCATCATCTCTCACCCAACCTATACACACTTTATTGGCAGCAGTATTTGGGATATTATTACTTAATGAAGCCGATTTATCTAAATTTCCATTCACATAAATTGTTTCTGTGTTATTTCCAAAAGTAGTAGCTACGAAAACATAGGAAGTTGTAGTCGGCGTAACCCCGGATGAATTTGACCAAGTTCCTCTTCCTCCGCAAGAACCACCAGAATATTTACCTCCAGCTCCAATAGTAAGCGGGTGTATTTGGGTCCCTCCACAAGAATTATCTCCTGGTCCAACACTCAATAGAAATCCGGGAGAGGTGGTTGTATTTGGTTTAAAAAAGGCAATTGCAGTGTAAGGACTATTTCCTAACGGTAAATTGTTGTACGTTGTGGAAGCCATCGCTCTTAATGGGTTAATTGCATCGGTAGTTTTAATTACCTTAATGCCATTATCGATAATAAATTGAGGAGAAGGCGTAGACCAATAAATATGATTATTACTTCCACTGATATCAAACCAAGTAGTTCCAGAACCGGAGTAACTTAATGGATTACTGGCGTCCAAGTAAAGTACCAATCCGCTAGTGTTATTAATTATACTTGTAGGTGTTTGAATCGGTAGTTCAGGCGCCACATACTTATTTTGACCACCAAACATAGTACGCTGCGCATTGGAGATAAATGCAAGCAGAAGGAGGAATAAGGTGAGGAGCTTTTTCATGTTACAAACCAAAACGGGATTTAAGTAAGTTGAAATTAGTAGTTACTTCCGATGCAGTAAGTGCTCGGTTATACATTAATGCTTGGCCTACATTGCCTTTAAAAAAATAAAGAGGACTTTGGCCGTCACTACTTCCATACGAACCTATGTAAAACTTATCACTTGAATTTGGGTTCAAACTACTTGTACTACTTACATCAATAGGTGTTCCTACCGATATTCCATCCACATATAAATACATCATGGAGGTACGATTAATCGTCAATGTTAGATTATGGAATTTATTGTCTAAGTAGGGAGATAGTGGAGTTGATATAATCATACTACTTACACCTGGTTGAAAAAACGCAATCAAATTATTAGAATCGATATAGATAGAATACCTTCCCTCATTAGATCTATAAGATGTTTTACCAATAATACCCATAAGTCCTGTTCCTCCATCAAATTTTACCCAACACGATATTGACCAACTATTTAACCCCATATTTAAAACATTACCAAAGCTGATCACATCATCTATGCCATCAAAAACGATACTACCTTCGTTTCCTGAATTATAGGATGGCCCATTCGTAAGTGTTCCATGATTACTACCACTTAAGTCATTCCATCTAGTGCCAGTCCCAGCATAACTTGCAGAATTCCCAGCATCTAAATTCAAAACAAGGCCCGTGGTTACTAGCGAAGCTGGAGCCACCGGCGCCACGTAGTTATTGTTCCCACCAAAGAGGGTTCGCTGCGCATGGGAAGTGAATGCGCTGAGCAGAAAGAGTAGCGTGAGTAGCGTTTTCATCGAATTAGTTTATACCGAAGGCCGCTTTTTGGTCGTTAAAAATGGAAGTGATATCTGCAGTTGATAAACCAACAGAATAGACCATGGTTGTTCCCATTTTTCCTTTGAATGCTCTACTTGAATCATATGGATCATAGCCAATATGAAAATTAGTGGCTCCTTTACTAGTTAAAGAACCATGTCCGTTTACTCTGCTATCAGAATATATTCCACTTGCATTGCATAAATAGGCAGTAAATGAACTTTCTTTTAAGGATATTACAATCATGGACCATTGATTAGTAGGCACTGTTAAATTGGATCTCCAGCTCCAATGTTGATTGTCCCAATCATAGTGTAAAATATTACCTGATAAAAAAATACCAGTACCCCCACTATCAGAACTCGTTCGACGAAAAATAACGCCAGTAAAAGCAGATTGTGGTTGAGATGGATTTACCCATGCGATTAAGGTTAACTGATTACTAATCGTATACGTCTTTGATGTTGAAGCATTCATATTTGAACCAAATGTGAAGCTACCTGAAGCAAAGGGAGGATTACCCACTAAGGTGGCCGATCCAGCAGGCGATTGCCCACTTATATCATTCCATATCGTACCTGAACCTCCATAAGAAGCTGACTTAGTTGCATCTAAATATAACATTAAGCCAGTAGTGACAGGTGTGACCGGTGGGACCGCCGGCGCTACATAATTATTTTGACCAGTAAACATGGTTCGTTGTGCATGGGAAACAAATGCGGAGAAAAGGAATAAGAGGGTGAGGAGGTTTTTCATCATGTTACCTTATAAACCAAAGGTTGCTTTTTGGTAATCAAAAATTTGGGTAATTTGAGTTGATGTTAAGGCAGTCGAGTACACCATCGAGGTGGCTATTTTACCATCATAATTTCGAAGATTTGTACCAAATATGGGATCAACCCCAATAAAAAAATTAAGATTCGATAAGGCATTGTGTAATGCGTCAACAGAGGCCGAAGAGGTTCCAGTTGAATTACACAAATAGACTACTGCTTGAGTGGAGCTGATCGTTATGGCAATCATGGACCAACTACCTTTAGGTACAACCAAAGTTGAATTCCAATTAAACTCATCCCAACTATATCCTACATTATTATTGGAATAAAAATTAATACCCATAGTTTTTGAAGCCTGTCCTTTATTTTGCCTAGAAAAAATAATTCCGGCAAAATTCTCTTGCGATTTGGATATAGTTGGATTTACCCAAGCAATAAATGTGGCGCTAGACATCGATGTGGTTATTTTTTGAGAAGTCAAGGCATATTTATTCACTCCAAACGTAAAACTCCCAGATGCAAAGGTGGGACTACCCGATAATGTAGCGTTATTTAACTGACCACTTATATCCGTCCAGGTTGCCCCCGTTCCGCCATAAGAAGCTGATTGGGTTGCATCTAGGTATAAAATAGGGTTAGGAAATGGTTTAGTTAAAATTAATCCTCTATCATCAATACCATTCTTATTATTAATAGACCCCTCTTTATTTACCAATATATTAGAACTACTTAATACGCCCATTCGCCCATCCGCCGTCACTCCACAAGCATTGATTGTTGTCTCAGCCGAAGTATTTGTACACGTACCATTGTTCACTGAAACCTTGTAATCCCCTGCGGCATTTGGCGTATAGGTGGCTCCAGAAACGCCCGTTAAGCTTACATTGTCTTTATACCATGCATAGGTATTGTAACCGCTTGTAGCACTCAAGACTGTTTTATTCACACAGAAATCCCCTTCACCGCTAATCTGAATCGTAGGCGATGATGTGACACTGATTGATCCCGTGGCAGTCACCGTACCACAACCACCGGTTAACGTAATGGTGAAATTTGAATTACCCGTTGATGTAGGTGTACCACTTATCGTAATGCTATTCGAATTCCATGAGCCAGAAACCCCTGTAGGTAAACCTGAGAAACTTGCACCTGTGGCACCTGTAGTCAAATAGGTTAAATTCGTCATCGCGCTATTCGCGCAAATGGTTTGGGAATTAGTACCTGTTGCGGATGTTAATGAAACCGTATTTTGGGTAATGGTCATTGAACCTGAAGCCGAAACAGAACCGCAACCTCCCACCAAAGTCACCGTATAAGTAAACGTCCCCGCCACGGTTGGTGTCCCGCTAATCGTAACCACATTATTTGACCAAGCGCCTGTTACGCCTGTTGGCAATCCTGTAAAACTAGCACCACTGGCTCCTGTGGTTGAATAAGTAATAGAGGTTATGGCAGACCCTGAACAAATGGATTGACTGGTTGTGCCAGCAGCCGATGTTAATGAAATGGTATTATTTGTATTAGAAACAATAATCGAACCGGATAAGGTGACATCGCATGATCCTGCCAACGTAACAGTATAGCTAAAGGTTCCCGTGGCACTTGGTGTTCCGCTAATGGTCACCACATTGCTTGCATACGACCCTGACACTCCGGTAGGTAGCCCGGAAAACGTTGCTCCACTTGCACTTGTCGTTGCATACCTGATTGTCGTGATGGCGGTATTTTGACAAATTGATTGCGCGTCTGTACCTGTAGCGGAACTCAAGGTGCCCGTTGGCCCTTGTGTCACCGTAATCGAGGCTGAAGATGAATACGCAATACAGGCATCGACAGTTGCTTTCATCCGGTAATAAGTCGTAGATGCCAAATTATTGACCAATAAGCTTGCCGTTGTCGATCCGCTAATGTCGGTAAAATTGGTATTGTCGGCCGACGATTGCCATTGCAAATCTCCAAAAGCATTGGAAGCAGTCAAGGTAGTCGCATTCGTGGTGCTGCAATAACTGGCAGACCCCGAAATCGTCCCTGCCAAGGTGTTTGAACAAGAAGGATAGATGATGACATCTTCCGTTTTATCATCTGCCAAAACGTTTGTCTCAGTCCCCAGTCCGAAAGTCTGGGTATTATTGACCGTGTATGTTTCCGCATAGGCGTAAGTTACCGACTGAGCAGTAGCCACGACTCTAAGAATTTGTTCTTCCCCGTTCGTCATGGTCCCCACATTCCAGGTGTAATTGGATCCTGATCCAGAGAATGTACCTGTCGTCACCGTTGAACTGCTATAGGTTAAGTGAGCAGGGAGTATATTGCTAATCTGCATGTTTTGCGCTGCGCTACCTCCTAACATTTTCACGGTGATGGTAAATGTGGTGGTCTCTCCAGGCAACAAATATTTTTTACTTGCCGTATTCTTCACAACTACTTCTGGGTTACAGTCATAGACCGTTTTTGTAGCAGAGGGATAGGAACAAAAACCATTGTAAACCTCCACATAATAATCTCCAGCAATTGAGGGGGTAAAGGAATTAGTAGTTACCGAGGGCATCAAGACCCCATCTTTATACCATTTATAGGAGGTAAATCCGGGAGTAGCGGTTAAGGTCGTGTTTGGAAAACAACCATTTCCTGTGGATTGAACATCAATGGTGGGGATGGTGCCAAAGCCTGAAAAATAACCAGCAACTCCTTGCGCTCCACTTAAACCTAAATAGGCGACTGCTACTGGGCCAGGGGCATAAACGGATACATCTCCAGCAACGTTTGCTAGTATATTCACGTTATAGGTAACCCAAGCGGAAGTACCTGAAATGGTTTTTTTGGCATTAGTTATATCATCGGCAGAAATCCTATTCACTGAACCAGTCCCATAGTTTATGGCAATATCCGCTGCACTAATGGCGGATGAAGCCATGATCATTAAAGATATGCTGCCTAAATCTGATCCGGTCCGTCCAGTTTTAATGATTGAAGGAATTTTATTTACCCCATTATCTAACAAACAGTTTAAGGGTGCTACTTGAAAAACATCCATTTGAGCTACTGTAGTGCCGGAGGAATAAAGAGCGTCAATCGTTTGAAATGCATAGACATTTTTACTGGCTTCAACATACATATTGGCTCCTGGATATTGGCCTCCAGATTGAGAATATTTAGAGGATGGTATTTTTACCCATTCTCCATTATTTAAGGTAGCGAAGGGAACCGTCTTATCATTATTCACATAAACCTTCGTATCATTTTCAGTAGCAATAATTAGTTGGAATTCAGCTTGATCCGCTCCATTTCCACGGATAAAGGCATATTCTTTACCAATATTGGACGTAGGCGTGATTTGAGTCATCGACATATCCTGACCCCCATTTGCTACAGACAATCCCATGTGACCTTGGTTCACCGCAATTTTTTTATTTGAACTAATCGTAGCTCCCAACCAGCCTAGATTATTAGGGCTTGTAGCGGCAGAACTCCCGGTTAATGCTGCCTCAAGTACAAATGTTTGACCTGCATTTAGTGTAAAAGAGATTAAATCATCAGTAATACTATTCGCTCCTGTTGTATTCCCATTTTTTGTAAAAGTACAGGCTGGATCATATCCGGAAATATTCACTAGCGTATTGTCTTCGGTTGCCATGATCCCGATTACGGAATTTAAATTGCCATATTGTGTAACATAGGGATATACCGTACCTCCCCACCTAAAATCGGTTCCCAGGCCTGCCTCACCAGCGGACACTAAGGAACTGCCTTGAGATCCATTAGATGTTCTCCAGTTTACATAATATTTTTTCCCGCTTGGTGCCTCAAATCTTAGGCCAGCTTCACTTAATACGATTCCAGAATTGGCTTGGGTAATTAAAGTGGTATTGTTATCCCCTGTACTTGAACTCCCCCCTGTGGCTACTGGTGGTGTGTAAATAGCTGGGCTAGAGTTCGAAATGGATATAATAGCGACGGCTGAAGTATTGGTTCCTTGGTACACTTTCACCTCAAAAGCAGTAGTTTCAGGAGTGGACAAATAAATGACTTGCCCATCAGGAATAGTTTGCCAATTATTTGTTCTTTTTAACGGTGGCAAATAATGCTTACTACTCAGCTGTGCTGAAGCGAAGTGAATACCTACAAATTGAACTAACATCAGGAGTAGTAATAGTTGTACGCACTTATGCACACTAATCCTACCAAGTAAACTGCTTACTTTTTCTGCAATACAAATGAAGGGTACTTGAAAATGGAGGTTGTTTTTCACTTGAATTAAATTTTAGTTTGATTAATACGCATAATCAAATTGAATACGATCCCCTGCAACTAGGGTGTAGCTGTTGTTATTCGCTGGAACGTAGGTTACGGTGGTGGTTCCAGATGTCCAAGTAAAGGCCGCATTCTTGATTCTAATTCCATTGATATACATGAAGGGTTTACTCAATGGAGTTTGAACTGCCCCTGTAGTACTACTAGCCGTAGTGAAGGCGAATGCAGTTTGTGCTGCAGTCGCCGTAAATTCATCACTGTTCATTCTTACTGCCGCCAAAGTAGACCAGGTTGGAGCTCCAGCACCTGCTGAAGTCAATACCTGACCCGAAGTACCCGCGGATGTATACGCATGTGCCGTACCCGTTCCATAACCAATACCACCACTCGTAGCCGTTGCCGTGGAGTTCGTACCCCCATTTGCAATAGGTAATGTACCTGAATAAGCCGTGGCAGTCGTAGATGGTGTAGCCCAAGTTAAGGTGCCAGATCCTGAGGTAGTTAGTACTTGATTTGCGGATCCGTGTGTTTTAGGATAGGTTATATCTCCTGCAGTTATTGTTCCCGATGTTTTAACATTACTAACACTAGTATTACCCAATTGAATAGAATTACTGGCATTCACTTTTGCGTTATAACCAATAGCAGTTGCATTATCTAAAGTAGCTGAAAAAACATCTGCTCCTTGACCTAATGCAGTATTATTATTTCCTGTTGTATTGGTGGATAAAGCATAGGATCCAACAGCTGTATTATTTTGACCTGAGGTATTGCTCGTTAATGCTAGTGCTCCAACTCCAACTAAATAGGTAGCGGTATTGGTTAAACCTGTACCCGATAGTGCTCCCGAACCTAAGGCAGTATTGAATGATCCTTTGTTGTATTGTAAAGATTGGTTACCAACTGCCACACTTTGTTGAAAATAATCAGTAGTTGACCCCATCGCATAGGCTCCAATAGCAATATTTTGATCGGTACTAGTAACTTGAGAAAGTGCATTATATCCGAAAGCTGTATTTTTAGTACCTCCGTTAAAATTGCCAAGAGCACTTACTCCAAAAGCAGAATTATATTGAAAGGCAGTACCTGCATCTTTTTTACCTTTTCCCACTGTTAATCCATTAACAGTAAGATCATAAGCCCCTAAATCAACAGCTTGCGTAGCTCCTGTGTAAGGAACGCCCGATGAAACTGCAGGTATATTTAAAGTTGTACCCGATAAAGTGGCAGCACCAGTTCCTGTTGTTGTTAAAGTTAGTGGTGCTTGATAATCCGTTCCTGCAATAGCCGCAGTTAGCGCACTAGTTCCAGTTCCTTTGATAATTCCGGTTAAAGTAGTTGCGCCTGTTCCTCCACTTGACACTGGAACTGTTCCGAGAGATAATGCATTGCTTGAAATACTTAAAGGACTAGATGCTGAAGTAATTCTGTTGGTGTAAGCAGCATCCCAATTGGTTTGACTAGTTGATAGTGGTATTGCATACCCAGAAGTTAAGGACAAGGCCAAAGTTCCAGAGCTAGTAATTGGGCTTCCAGTTACACTCAATCCCGTAGGTGTGGTCATACCAACGGAAGTTACCCCGGTTGCAGCTGCGGCGGTCCAACTAGGCACCCCGGAAGCTAAGGTCAATATTTGTCCATCATTCCCTTTCGCTAAAAATCCAGTTGCTCCCGCTCCTGTTTGATACGGTATAGAACCAGCTGCCCCTCCGGCGATATTATTTGCCGTAATCGTTGCTGCCGTTCCATATCCTTGACCTACATTCCAAAAATAGGTGGTTCCGTCAAAATAGAAGTTTAAGATGTCTTTGGCATTCGCTGCTGCCGATAAGGAGATCGTCGTGGTTGATGTCGAACCCAATACTTTATTCGTACCCGATGGCAAAGTAAGCGTTCTTCCTCCGGTCGCATCTTGCGTAACAACCAAGGTTCCATAAGATCCTGATGCAGGAGCCGTTAAAAAACTTAAGGTTCTATTATCACCTAAGGTAACACTGGCATTCAAACCGCTAGCAGGATTCCAAGAAATCGTAGCCGCATCGGTCAAGTTTTGTGGTGCGGATGCATATATAGGTGCCGTAAGTGTTCCCGTAAAAGTAGGCGATGCCAAAGGCGCCGCACCTAAGGCAGTCAAAGCAGCCGAAGCACTTGTCGTACCCGTTCCTCCATTGGCCACGGCAACGGTTCCCGTCACATTGGCTGCAGTACCCGTTGTATTTTGATTTAAGGTAGGTACGTCTGCAGCTTGGATTGTTGACAAACGTGCATCAGTTCCATCACTTCGCAGATACCTTCCTGAGGTTTGCGTTCCTGTTAAGGCATTAATAGCGGCTTGTTGAGTTGTTACACCCGTTCCTCCTGCCGTTAATGGCAAAGTTCCTGTGGTCAAAGCACTCGAGCTACTCGCATAAACAGCCCCACCGTTGGTTACCGAACTTAATCCAGTTCCTCCATTAGCTACCGGAACTACACCGGAAATCGTATTCGCTGAATTCGCTGGTGCTGCCCATGTGGCACTTCCATTCACGTCATAGGTTAATACATGTCCTGCAGTCGTAGGTGCCACCGAACTGATGGGAGTACCGCGTAACTTGATAACCGATGGGCTCGTCGCAGATCCACCCAAATCACCCGTTAATTGTAATTTTCCTTTCGTCGTAGCATCCGCGTCAGCAATCGTCGCTGAGGAAACTTGCGCGTCTACATAATCTTTAATTGTTTTGACAGCCGGATACTTAGTTGTTGATGCGGCATCTGTAGTAATATTCGTACTTAGATTCGCTGAAGCTTGTGCTCCTAAAGCAGTTAATGCAGCAGCAGCTGTCGTAGCACCCGTACCACCGTTTGCTACAGGCAAAGTTCCTGTAACAGCCGAGGCCAAATTGGTTGACTCAATGGTTTCAGCTATTCCGTATCCTTGACCTACATTCCAGTAGTACGTCGATGTTAAACCATCGTAATAAAAGTTCAAAATGTCTTTGGCATTCGCTGCAGATGATAAAGCAATCGTTGTCGTAGATGCTGATCCCAAAACCTTATTCGTACCAGATGGCAACGTAAGCGTACGACTACCGGTTCCATCTTGCGTAACCACCAAGGTTCCATAAGATCCAGAGGCAGGTGCCGTTGAAAAACTTAAGGTTCTATTGCCTCCCAAAGTTACATTGGCATTTAAGCCATTCGCTGGATTCCATGAAATCGTAGCCGCATCGGTCAAGTTTTGTGGTGCTGATGCATAAATGGGCGAGGTAACTGTTCCCGTGAAAGTAGGTGACGCAATATTCGCTTTCGCTGTTAAACCAGGAACGGTAGGAGAACTTGCGGTTCCACCCAAATCACCCGTTAATTGTAACTTTCCTTTCGTCGTCGCATCTGCATCTGCAATGGTCGCCGAAGCAACTTGTGCATCTACATAGGTTTTAACGGCCTTTTGGGTTGGGTATTTATCATCAGAAGTACTACCCGCCCCTAAGTCAGAGGCCGTCGATTTATTTACCAAATCTTCTTTTAATAATAATCCTGGAACCGTTGGACTTGTAGCGGTACCTCCCAAATCCCCTGTTAATCTTACAATCCCTTTCGAGGTTGTTGTAGCATCTGCTGCTCCAGCTGAAACCTGAGCATCTACGTATGCAGTCGTTGCTAGCTTCGTAGAATTATCCCCTAGTGTTGGTGTCGGGGCTGTCGGCGTTCCCGTAAAGGTTGGTGAGATTTTATCTGCTTTCCCATCTACGGAAGCTTGCAAGGCAATGCCAGCCGTGGCCGCTTGCACAAATGCAGTGGTCGCTAATTTTGTAGAATTATCTGAAGATGCGGGTGTAGGGGCCGTTGGTACTCCCGTAAATGCAGGCGACGCGATATTTGCCTTATTGGCCAAATCCGCCGCCAACGCCGTCCCCAGCGTCGCTTGATCCACGTAATCTTTCACGGCTTTTACCGAAGGGTATTTCGTGTTATCGGTTCCGTCGGCTAATACGTTCAAAGATTTGTTCGCTGTGTTTTCTTTATTGGCCAAAGCCGGTACGGTTGGGTTTGCTGCTGTACCGCCTAAATCGCCGGCTAACTTTACTTTACCTGCCGCTAAGGTGGTTGCATCTGGAACACCGGATCCCACTGCATCATAAATGGCATTATCGATATAAGCCTTTGCTGCCTTCTGACTTGGGTAAGCTTGATCGGATGGATTAGCACCGCCCAGATTTATGGCTGTTGATTTATTTGAAACTACCTCTGCCACTCCCGATAGGCTGTTGACCGTCGAATTAGTTGTATTTAATTGACCTTGCAATCCACCAATCTGCGTATTTAAATTGTTATTGGTCGCTGCGATCTGATTGCGATTTTCTGAAATTTGATTTTGTTGGTCCGTTATTTTCGTGTTGATGTTGCTAATCGAACTCGTATTTTCTTTAATCGCTGTGGTATTGGCAGCTACCTGCGTATCTAAACTAGAAATGCTTTGATTCACCACTAAAAAAGCGGCATCGCTCGCTTGCTTATTATCGGCAATGGATTTATTCGCTACTTCAATTTTTGAACTATTCGTTTGTATGTCTGATTTAAGTGGATCCAAATCCTTCGGGATTAGGTACCCTGCATCATTACTAAACTGAGAAAGTTTTGTAGGAGCTTCTCTCACATTCTTATAATCCACCGCTTCTGCATAAAGCGCATAAGGCGTGTAATTTAAGGCCTGAGCACTTACTTGTTTAAAGCTGTTACAACCATCATAACTGACACTGACTTTTAAACTCTTCACACTAGAGTTCCAAAGCACACTATCAAAGCTCTTGTAAATGCTTGTGCTATTTCCAGCCTGAGCTTGTGCTCCAGCTCCGATCGCCACATTCACTAAACCATATTCGTCGGTAGTAACTTGTTGGGTTTCTTCGTAGTCCAACCCTCCTTGTGCATTCAATAAACTAAAACGCAAACACACCTTGCCCCTGTTTAGGGGCTGGCCCACGATGCTCGCTCCCGGTATGTCGATGGCCTTAGGGTCTAAAATCACCGCTTGGTAATTAAGGGTTTTCTTGCTTGTCTGAGCGAAAGTACTTAAGCCTATTAGACTAAAAAGTAAGATGAGTAAATGCTTGTAAGACTTCATGTTTGATATTTTTTTGAACTAGGATGTTGTTATACGCTTAATTTTTGCGCGCTTTTTTGCTTATTGATTTGGTTAGCTTTTTTTCTATTTTAAGACATATTATTGTACTTCTTTAATCAAGGACTGACTCTGCGGCTTTCCTTTTTGGAATACCTGCAGGATGTATTTGCCGGCCTTGATCCCTTGGAACTTCTCCAATTTGATTTCGCTTTGGTTTTCAGCATAGCTCTGCTCCCAGATGACGTTGGCATCAATGTCGTACAATGTCATACGAGTCGGAAGCGTCGTTTGCTGATCAAATTTCACACTCAGTGCATCCTTAAAGGGATTCGGATAGGCTGTAAAAGACCAAGGTCTCCC
>CAIZMB010000005.1 GCA_903933935.1 uncultured Cytophagaceae bacterium | reverse complement strand
GAAGAAGCCAAGTGTCCTTTTACTGGGGCTACGTCAATGGGTAAACAGCCTAGTGCAGGAAGTGGAACAAGAAATACGGATTGGTGGCCACATCAATTGCGATTAAATGTTTTGAGACAACATTCTCGTTTATCAAATCCAATGGATGATTCTTTTAATTATACAAAAGAATTCGCATCACTTAATTTGAAAACGGTTAAAGATGATATCATCAAATCATTGACCACCTCCCAAGAATGGTGGCCAGCGGATTATGGTCATTATGGTCCGTTTATGATACGTATGGCATGGCATAGTGCTGGTACTTACCGAACTACTGATGGACGTGGTGGAGGTGGAGCTGGAATGCAAAGATTTGCCCCGTTAAATAGTTGGCCTGATAATACCAATTTAGATAAAGCACGTTTATTATTATGGCCTATCAAGAAAAAATATGGTCGTAAGTTATCTTGGGCTGATTTAATGATCCTTGCAGGTAATTGTGCATTAGAGTCGATGGGCTTTAAAACTTTTGGATTTTCTGGTGGAAGAGAAGATGTTTGGGAGCCACAAGAAGATATTTATTGGGGTAACGAGCGTATATGGTTAGATGATAAAAGATATAGCGGAGATCGTGATTTAGAAAATCCTTTGGCAGCAGTTCAAATGGGTTTAATCTACGTTAATCCAGAGGGTCCTAATGGAAATCCTGATCCTATCGCATCCGCAAAAGACATTCGAGAAACCTTCGCAAGAATGGCAATGAATGATGAGGAAACGGTTGCATTAATTGCGGGAGGGCACACTTTTGGTAAAACTCATGGAGCTGCGGATCCAGGTAAATATGTTGGCAAAGAACCAGCTGGTGCTAGTATTGAAGAACAAGGTTTGGGATGGAAAAATACTTTTGGTTCTGGCAACGGAAAAAATACGATTACATCTGGTTTAGAAGGAGCTTGGACAACTACACCGACACAATGGAGTAATAACTATTTTGAAAATTTATTTGGTTATGATTGGGAGTTAACAAAAAGCCCGGCTGGAGCTAATCAATGGAAGCCAAAAGGAGGAGCAGGGTCTGGTACTGTACCAGATGCACACGATCCGTCTATAAGTCATGCTCCTACCATGTTGACATCAGACATAGCTTTAAAAGTAGATCCCGCATATGCAAAAGTTTCAAAAAGATTTTATGAAAATCCAGATTTGTTTGCAGATGCATTTGCAAGAGCATGGTTTAAATTGACACACCGTGATATGGGGCCGCGCACTAGATATGTAGGTACTGAGGTTCCATCGGAGGTTTTAATATGGCAAGATCCAATTCCGTTAGCGGATTATAAATTGATTGATTCAGCTGATATTGCATCATTAAAAAGTAAAATACTTTCATCAGGATTAACAGTAAGTGAATTAGTTGCCACTGCCTGGGCATCGGCATCTACATTCCGAGGTTCAGATAAGCGTGGGGGAGCAAATGGAGGACGTATACGTTTAGCACCTCAGAAGTTTTGGTCGGCAAATAATCCTGCTCAATTATCAAAAGTGTTGGATATTTTTGAAAATATTCAAAAAGAATTTAATGCTTCTAATAAAGAAAAAGGCGTATCAATAGCTGATTTGATTGTTTTAGGAGGTTCTGTTGCCATTGAAAAAGCTGCAAAAGACGGTGGAGTTGAGGTTAATGTTCCATTTATTGCTGGACGAACCGATGCATCTCAAGATGAAACAGATGTGGAATCATTTGGTGTATTAGAACCAATAGCAGATGGATTTAGAAATTATGTTAAGCCTCGGACCTTGGTATCTGCTGAAGAAATGTTAATTGACAAAGCACAGTTGTTAACGTTAAGTGCTCCTGAGTTAACGGTCTTAGTTGGTGGATTACGCGTGTTAAATACCAATTTTGATGGATCAAATAGTGGGGTATTTACAAATACTCCAGGTGTATTGACTAATGATTTCTTTGTAAATCTTATTGATCTAAGCACAACTTGGAAAGCAATTGACGCGCATCAATATTTATTCGAAGGTTCTGATCGCTCCACAGGACAAGTAAAATGGTCTGGTACTCGAGTGGATTTAATCTTTGGATCTAATTCAGAGTTACGTGCATTAGCAGAAGTATATGCATGTGAAGATGCTAAAAATAAATTTGTAGCTGATTTTGTAGCTGCTTGGACTAAAGTTATGAATCTTGATCGATTCGATTTAGTGTAAATTTGTTTTATAATTTAAGACTCTATTTAGTAATTTTCACTAAATAGAGTCTTTTTTTATTTTAATATTTTTGAAATATATTGATTTAGGTTAATCCTAAACGATATTAATTCTTTCAAACTCTGCCAACAAACCTTCAATAACTTCATGTGTCTTATCGAAACTTCACCCGTTTCTCTTTCTTTGTGAATAACTGGAAAATTAAATAATTTTTGATT
>CAIZMB010000004.1 GCA_903933935.1 uncultured Cytophagaceae bacterium | reverse complement strand
ACTCATTTGGCGAAAGGTGATTTTGCGGGGAATCCTGGCGGAATCAAATGGGCTAAAGAACCTAATAGTCCTTTTAAATTGACTTTGGAGGAAATTCCTGATAATAGCCAACCGATGTTCGAGGCGGCTAAGAAAGTAAAAAACTTGAAATTACCTGCAGTTTGGTTTCCACATGCGATCATGGGAATTTCAACATCCGATATTATCCAAGATACGACGAAAGGAAAATTTAGTCCTTTCCCTGGGCAGTATTTTGTCGCAGATCAAGGACAATCTAAGGTGATGCGTGTGTTCATGGAAAAAGTGAATGGCGTTTATCAAGGATTTTGCATTAACTATCGCGAAGGATTTCAGTCGGGAATTTTACGTGAGCGCTTTGGCTTGGACGGAAGCATGTTTGTGGGTATGACTTCAAGGGGTTGGGGATCTACGGGGAAAGATAATTTTGGGCTTCAAAGATTAGTTTGGAATGGCCTAACGCCTTTTGAAATTAACGCAATTCACGCGAAATCGGATGGATTTGAGATTACATTTACTCAGGCTGTTGATGTAAAGTCAGTGAAAAACGCAGCTTCTTATGCCTTGAGGTCTTATATTTATCAATACCATCATCAATATGGGAGTCCGATTATCAATGTTAAAGACGTAAAAATCAAAGGAATTTCAGTGTCTCCAGATAAGAAATCCGTACGTATATCGTTGGATGGAATTAGGCAATTCTATATTCATGAGTTTATTTTGAAAGGTATTTTGAATGAGGAGGGTGAGCCTTTATTACATGAAACGGCTTATTATACCTTGAACGAAATTCCTGTTGGGGATAAATTGGCAATGAATGAGTCTACTGCCCCTGTGATTGAAAAAGCGGCTATCACCGTAGTGGATCAACCAAAATTGGTGGTCAATGGCAAAAAACAAATAGTTACGGAAGCACAAGCAATGGCCTTATTAAAAAAGCATACGTGCTTAGCTTGCCATGCAAAAGACAAAAAGGTGATTGGCCCTTCTTATGAAGATATCGCTAAGCGGAAGTATTCGGACCAACAAATTTTGGCATTAGTGTATAAGCCCAATCCTCAAAATTGGCCTGATTATGCGACTGAAATGGCTCCTATGAGTCATATCCCGGCTAATGATGTGTTGAAAATAGCTTCTTGGATTAATGGACTTGGCGCAAAAAATAAAGTGGAGCCGAATCGGGATTAATGTTCCTCGGAAAAGCGCATAAAAAAAGGAACTCAATTTATTGAGTTCCTTTTTTTGTGTAATGAAATTTTATTTTTTAGGTTCTACAGAGCCTTGAATAGTTAATATAATTTGAGAAACTTCACCATTATTGACAACGGTAATCGTTTTGTTGAAACTTCCTGGACGTCCTGCTGAGTTATAAGAAGCAGTTACTTTTCCTGTTTTACCTGGCATGATAGGTTCTCTAGTCCATTCGGGAGTGGTACATCCACATGAAGGTTGAACATTTGAAATAACAACGGGTGCTTTTCCTGTATTTGTAAACTCAAAACTGTATGTTGCTTGGGTTCCTTCGGTGATTTTTTTGAAATCGTGAGCAGTCTCTTTGAATTTAATCATACCCTGAGCATTTGATTGAAATGCTACAGCAAAAATTATGGCAATAATTCCTAAAAATTTCTTCATGGTTTTTTGTTTTTATAATGTGGGGCAAATCTAAAACAAAGGTAAGATTCAACAAAAGAATTAGGGTATTTTTTTATCATACCTATGTTTTTGGCTCATGCCTAAAATGTTGTATTTTTGCGTGTTAAATAAAATAATGCCCTTGATTCCCCAGAATTCATATTCTTTTACTAAGTCGGAGATTAAACTTGATCCCAAAAAGATTCTGGAGGATTATCAACTCGCTGTGATTAGTCGGCAATGTAGCCTATTAGTTAGGAAAGAAGTTTTTACAGGCCGGGCTAAATTTGGAATTTACGGTGATGGAAAGGAGTTATGTCAAATAGCCCTAGCTCGTTCCATGCAATTAGGAGATTATATATCTGGATATTATCGGGATCAGACTATTGGTGTGGCTGTTGGGGACTTAACTTGGCCTCAATATTTTGCCCAATTGTATGGACACCCCGATATAAATTTCGACCCACATTCTGGGGGCCGACAAATGAATAATCATCATGCCACGCGTTGGTTAGATGAAAATGGTGAATGGAAGGATCAAACTTCACGCATTAATTCCGTGGCTGGAATTTCGTCAACAGCCGCGCAAACACCCAGAGCCTTAGGGATCGCATATGCATCCAAATTATATCGGGAACGATCTGATTTAAAAGAGCATTCGACACTTTTTTCAAAAGGCGGACAGGAGGTTTGTTATACAACAATCGGTGATGCAAGTACTTCTGAGGGGATGTATTTTGAGTGCATTAATGCAGCAGGGGTTTTACAAGTGCCTATCATTTTTTCTGTTTGGGATGATGGATATGGTATTTCTGTTCCGATAGAATTTCAAACAACTAAGTCGTCTATTTCAAAGGCACTTGCCGGTTTTCAACGAAATGAAGATGGGAAAGGCTTAGAAATCATCGAAGTTAAAGCCTGGGATTATCCGGGATTATTGGCTGCCTACGTACGTGCGGCTAAATTAGCTAGAGAAGAATTTGTTCCCTGCTTGGTTCATGTCATTGAATGTACCCAACCACAGGGGCATTCTGCTTCAGGGTCACATGAGCGTTATAAGTCTACGGATCGATTGGCTTGGGAACATGAGGCAGATTGTAATTTATTGTTTCGCCAGTGGATTTTAGAAAACAAATATTCGGATGAATCTACGCTCAAGTCGATTGACGATGCGGCCGTTATTCAAGCTAGAAAATATCAAAAGGATGCATTTGCTGCATATATGTCTTCAGTGGATGTGGACCGAAAGGGCTATTTGAGAATTGCTAAAAATTTATTGGATTCCACGAATGAACCTAGTTTGCTGGAACCCATTATAGAAGAATTAAACCAAGTAACCTATCCCATCTTTAGTGATTTGGTCAAAGCGGGTAGAAAAACATTAAGAGCATTTCGTTTTTATCAAGGACCTGCAGTTAAATTATTGAGGAAGTGGCTGATCGATTTGGAAGATAAAAATCGTAGAAGATTTAGTTCGCATCAAATGAGTGAATCGGTCCATTCGCCTTTGTTGGTGAAGGAAGTGAAACCTTTGTATGAAAAAGTTCCCCAATTAGTAGACGGTAGAGAAATTTTAAATCAGAGTTTTTCTGATTTTTTAGAAGATCCTCGTGTATTTATTTTGGGAGAGGATGTAGGAAAAATTGGAGATGTCAATCAAACGCTTGCTGGATTGCAAGAGAAGTTTGGTCCCTTAAAAGTAACCGATACAGGCATTCGTGAAATAAGTTTAGTGGGTCAGGGAGTCGGTGCTTCGATGCGAGGTTTAAAGCCGATCGTCGAGATTCAATACTTAGACTATATTTTATACCCATTCCCTATATTATCGGACGATTGGGCTTGTCTTCATTATCGGACAGTGGGTGGCCAAAAAGCTCCCATGATTTTAAGAACCAGGGGACATCGTTTAGAGGGTATTTGGCATTCAGGAAGTCCCATGGCCTTGTTGATCAATGGATTACGAGGTGTGCATTTTTGTGTACCTAGAAATATGACGCAGGCTGCCGGTATGTACCGGACTTTATTAATGGGGGATGACCCTGGCTTGGTGATTGAATGTTTAAATGGATATCGGCTTAAGGAGCCTATGCCGACCAACTTATTGGATATTGTTGTGCCTTTAGGGATCCCTGAAATTTTAAGGGAGGGTGGTGATTTGACTGTGGTTACATATGGATCCATGTGTCGTATCGTGATGGAAGCGGCTGAAACGCTGGCCGAAATGGGTATTTCTGTGGAGGTCATCGACGTTCAAACCCTATTGCCTTTTGACCGAAATCACCAGATTCTTTTGTCCATTCAAAAAACGCATCGTGTGCTTTTTGCAGACGAAGATATGCCGGGCGGGGCAACAGCCTACATGATGCAAGAGGTGATTGACAAACAAGGAGGATTTAATTGGTTAGATGCTCCAGCTAGATGTTTGTCGGCGCCCCCTCATCGCCCTGCTTACAGTTCAGACGGTGATTATTTCAGTAAACCCAACGTGGAAAATGTCGTGGATACTGTTTATGAGATGATGCGTGAGGTAGATCCAACTTCATTCCCAGCTATTTATTTTTAATATGTCAGCGATCTCTTTGTATTTTAAGGCAATTTTATCTGGAGTAAAAAGCACGCGCAATGGGATGGCTTTGACATGGAAACATGCATGGTCTGCCAGAAAATCAAGGAAAATCCAACAAGTTCAAGATCCTAATTATTTTAGTGCTGGCGAAAATACAGGGATATTTACCTTGGAATATCCGCATCAAAAAATACCGGTTCCAGTGAATGGGAGATACCAATTGCATAACGAAATGGACGATTGTATCGTTTGCGATAAATGTGTGAAAGTGTGTCCTGTTGATTGCATTGAAATAGATCCGATTAAAGCAACTGGCCTCGTGGGGCATACCTCAGATGGATCTCCCATTCGATTGTATGCGGCGAAATTTGATATAGATATGTCAAAATGTTGCTTCTGCGGTTTGTGCACAACGGTTTGCCCAACGGAATGTTTAACGATGACATCTGAATATGATTTTTCTGTATTTGATGTGAAGGAACATACGTTTGGTTTTGCTAATCTAACCCAAGAGCAGGCGAATGAAAAAAGACAACTATATGAGCAGTTTGTCGCTGAAAAAGAAGCGATGAAAGCCTCAGTTTCTGTTTCGGCTGAAGCATTAGATTCAAAAGAAGGAGATGAGAAACCTGCAGCAAAGCCAGCGTTCAAGCCTAGTTTTAAGCCGAAAATGCCGACTGCAAAAATAGAGGAATCGGAGCCTTCTGAAAACGAAAATCAGTTGACAGAGCCAGAGAAACCTGCAGCAAAGCCAGCATTCAAGCCTAGCTTTAAGCCGAAAATGCCGACTGCAAAAATAGAGGAATCGGCACCTTCTGAAAACGAAAATCAGTTGACGGAGCCAGAGAAACCTGCAACAAAGCCAGCATTCAAGCCTAGTTTTAAGCCGAAGATTCCTCCCAAAACACAAGATGATCATGAATAGTCCCTTGATGATTGGCTTTTTGGCGTTAACTTTTTTGACCTGTGGAAGTGCATTTTTTATGTTGTGGACAAAAAATGTATTGCATGCAGCGTTAGCCATGTTCATGACCATGCTTGGGTTAGCCGGTTTTTATGTATTAGCTTTTGCAGATATAATGGCTGTTTCGCACCTAATGATTTATGTGGGGGGTGTGTTGATTTTAATCTTGTTTGGGATTATGATGACGGGCCAACGAGCTTCCAAGACGGGAGAAACGAACGAGCTTTTTACTGAACAGAAAGGGAGATTCTGGGCATTTACCATTGGCCTTAGTGTTTTTTTTGGTTTATCTTGGTTATTGGGACAGCAACATTTTTATGCGTTTGCCGACATAGATCAGCATTCAAAACTGGGCCAAGTGGGCCTAAGTTTCATGCTTGAATATTCTTTTCCGTTTGAGTTGACAGGTGTATTTTTATTGATTGCTTTAGTAGGAGCTACCTATATCGCTAAAAATCATGAATGAAATTCCATTGATATTTTTCTTGTGGGTCGGGGCATTTTTATTTGCTTCAGGATTATCCATTATACTGATCAAGCGAAATGTCATATTTGTATTAATGGGGGTAGAATTAATGTTAAATGCAGCTAATTTAAATTTAATTGCATTCTCTCGAGGGGATGAGCAAAATCAAGGTTTGATGATGGGCTTATTTGTATTGGTGATCGGAGTTTGCGAGATGTCCATTGCATTGGCTATTATCTTACAGGTTTACCGGCGATTTAAAAAGATAGATATTGACCAATTTCAATCTAGAAATTAGTTTTTTTCATCGAGCCAAATTTTTAGTTGGCTTATCAAAGCAGGTGTCTTTGCTTTACCAATAACTTTTTCGAGTTCAGTGATTGGCGCATCCAACATATTTCGTGTGGT
>CAIZMB010000003.1 GCA_903933935.1 uncultured Cytophagaceae bacterium | reverse complement strand
TATAAATAAAAAATAGTAACATTCGAAGATTTACTATATTTTAAAAGGGAACTATGGCTCAAAAATTGTCTCGCAATTTTCAAGAAAAAAAGGACTTCAAGGTCCCATATATTGATGAAAACCAAGAAGATCATGTCCCAGAGATTGAAGAAAAGCATATAGATGATGAAATCTTTATCAAAAAAGCACTTCAGTTAAATCCAAAAGATGGTTGTGAATTATTATTCAGACGGTATTATAAACCATTATGTAGCCATGCCATTAGGTATGTTTATTCCAAAGAAATAGCGGAGGATTTAGTTAGCGATGTATTTTGCAAATTCTGGAAAAATGAATCCTATAAAAATATTACATCTTCATTTCGCTCCTATTTATTTAGAAGCGTACGCAATACAGCTTTCACCTATTTGCGATCTGAATTTAATACGGTAGAAAAATCCGAGAAATACGAAATGGTAGAGGTAACTGAAAATCTTAAAGCAGATAGTATTTGTATGTATGAGGAAACATTGGCCCGTGTAAAGTTGCTAGTTGATTCGATGCCCCCGCAATGCAAGAAAATATTTTTATTAAGCCGTTTCGAATCTAAAGGAAATAAAGAAATAGCAGAAGAATTAAATCTTTCTTTAAAAACGATTGAAGCTCATATGGGAAAAGCCCTAGGAATCATGAGGAAGGGCCTAAAAGATTACATAACGCTAATTTTTATTTATTGGTGCTTCTAAAAATTCCCATTTGAATTATTCAACAATAACAGTGAATTAAGGAATGAAAACAGATATTAATAAAAAAATGGTTTTTGATTATTTCGCAGGCAAGCTAACACCCTTGCAGCGAAAAAAAATTGAGAACTGGGTACAGAATTCTCAAAACGAAGAGCTTTTTTATTCATTCTTAGAAGAATGGGAAAATAAAAATTCTGAATATGAGCCAGATGGAGACATAGCCTTAGAACAATATGTTAACTATTTAAATACCGAAGAAAAAGAGTTTTCGACTTACTATTTATCGAAAGAAAAAAAAGTAAAACACAAGCTATTGACATTTAGAAATATAGCAGCCTCTTTACTGTTGTTTACTTTAATCGGATTATTAGCCACCAATGAATTATTGTATTTCAAAACGTATAAAAATACAAACGATGAAATTAAATCTCTGACTTTGGATGATGGGACGAAAGTCATCTTAAATCAAAATTCATCCTTAAAAATTCATCGGTGGGGATTATCAAAAAACAAAAGGGAAGTATATCTAATAGGTGAGGCTAAGTTTTTTGTCACACATACAAAAAGCAATGATCGCTTTGTAGTGAAAACCGACAAAAATTTCGAGGTGGTGGTGTTGGGAACAGAGTTTGCTGTTTCTTCTCGAACAAGGGGAGCAAAAGTTATTCTAAACAAAGGAAAAGTGCTTTTAAACTACGAAGAAGGACAAAAAACAAAACATTTATTCATGAAACCCGGTGATTATGTTTTGTTTAATAAACAAAATAAGGCGAGTTTAAATACTTTTTCTGAGAAACAATACCTTTCGATTTGGCAAGAAAAAAAGTTTGTTTTCAACAAAACTTCTTTAAAAGATGTGGCAATTATGTTGGAAGAAACGTATGGACTAAAAGTAAAGGTTTTTGGAACGGACCTAGCCAATAGAAAATTAATGGGCTCATTTCAAGCTGAGAATTTAGACGAATTATTAAATACCATATCTGAATTACTAAGTATAAATGTAATAAGACAAAACAATGAAGTGGAACTCATTGAGAAGTAACCAATTGAAATACAAAACATCAAAATTTAACCTAAAATTACAATGAAGAAAAAACAACCAATTAACTCAATGTATGGAATTTTGCTATTCCTATTACTTTCGTGGCAGCCGAGTCACTCCCAAATTTTGGCCATGGTTCAGCAAACTAAACAATCTGAAACGTCCAAAAATGATTCTAAAAAGGCACTAGGTTCAATTTTAGTTGACCTTGAGGGGATTTACCGAGCCAATATATTTTTTGAACTCAATACGGTCGAAAATATATTTGTAAACCCGAGAATCATCAGTTCGGGATTAAGTCTGGAGGAAAATTTAGAGAATATTTTAAAGCCGTTGGGATTAACGTATAAGAAGAACAATAAAACATCTTATACCATTACCATTGACAATATTTACAAAAAAACGAGTACGATTAATTTTACTCCGGCAATTATTAAAGAATCAGAACAGAAATTAGGGCCTCAAGTAAAAGGAAGGGTTCTTGATGAAAATGGAAGTGGCCTACCTGGCTTAAGTATTTTAATTAAGGGTACAAATCGGGGGACATCAACGGACATTAATGGTTCATTTCAACTAGAAGTGTCAACTTCTGAGACCGTTTTAGTTTTTAAATATTTAGGTTACGAGACGAAAGAGGTTATCGTTGGCAATCAAACTAATTTAGAAATTTCATTAAAGCCTGAAAATAAGTCTTTAACAGAAGTGGTTGTCACCGCTTTAGGTATAAAAAAGCAATCTAAAAGTGTGGGATATGCGACGGCTACTGTTGGTACAGATGAAATGACTTTAAATAGGACAGCCAATTTCATGAATGCCCTTCAGGGAAAAATGGCGGGTGTGAATATAACCCCACTAGGTTCAGGACCTGCAGGAACAAGTAAAATTAGAATAAGGGGTCAATCTTCTTTTGGTGGAAATAACTCCCCATTAATTGTCGTAAATGGCGTGCCGATTGATAATACAAATAATGGAGCAAGAGGAGACGTTTCGGAAAAAGGATCCAATAGAACTTCAGATGGAGGAGATGGTTTAAGTAGTATTAACCCTGACGATATCGAAGCAATGACCGTTTTAAAGGGAGCAGCCGCATCCGCATTATATGGATCTCGTGCTAAGGATGGTGTCATTATGATTACAACAAAAACGAGAAGTAAGGGAAATGGTATTTCATTGGCATATAACTCTAATTTCACTTCCGAAACACCTTTAGATTATACAGATTACCAATATGAATATGGACAGGGCGAAAATGGAGTAAGGCCTACAACGCCATTCCCCACGTCTGGGCAGTGGAGTTTTGGAGAGAAGTTTCAACCTGGAATGACACAGATGTTATTTAATGGAGTCACATTACCCTATGAGCCACAAAGAAACCAAATATCTCAATTTTATAGACAAGGTTACACTTGGACAAATACATTAACGCTGACCTCAGGTGGCGAAAATGGCGGATTTAGTCTTTCCGTTGCGAATCTAGATAATCGCACAATTTTGCAAAATTCAGGTTATGACAGGAAGACAATAAATCTAGGATTTACTCAAACATTATCTAAAAGATTAACGATATCTGGGAATATTAATTACTCCAACGAATACAGAAAAAACCCACCCAATATTGCAGAGCAGGATTATAGCCCTGTAATTATTTTTAATATGGCGAATTCAATGCCATTAAGTGCTTTAGAAAAATATGCAGAAGACGCTAATGGAAATGAAACGGTTTGGTCACGTTTTACGAACAGAACCAATCCATACTTTGCATTAAAAAGATTTGATAACATAACGAATGATCGAATTTTTGGAAATCTTACGGCTAAATTCAATTTTACGGATTGGCTATTTATTCAAGGTCGATTAGGACAAGATTATTACTCAAGAGAACAAGATTATAATTTGCCTACGGGAACACAAAGACAAGTTGCCGCACCCGCAGGATTTGTAAATGGCCAATTTGTCCAAGATTCTAGAAATGTCAGAGAGTTAAATATGGACTTTTTGTTAGGGGCCAATAAAACATTTGGTTCTTTTGGGGTTAATTTAAATGTAGGTGGAAATCAAATGTATAGAAGAATAAGTCGACACAATGTGTTTGTACAGGATTTTTATACAAGAGATTTATATACAATTGGAAATGGAAGACAGAGAGATGCTACTTATGAATTTTCTGAGCGCCAGGTGAATTCCTTGTATGGTTCGGCAGAATTCTCATTTAAGGATTATTTATTCTTAAGTGGAACGGTTAGAAATGACTGGTTTTCAACCTTATCACCAGAAAACCGCAGTATACTTTATCCTTCAATTACTTCAAGTTTCGTGTTTTCTCAAGCATTTGCAAGCGCTCTTCCAGATTGGATAACTTTTGGAAAAATCAGAGCAGCCTATGCGGAGGTGGGTAGTGATACCGATGTTTCGCCGTATGCAAACAACTTATTTTATGGGATAAATGCGCAACAATTTCCATCACCAAGTGGTGCATCGCAACCATTGGCAAGCATTAATGGATCTACAGTACCTAATGCAAATTTAAGGCCCATGCGAGTGTCTGAGAAAGAGATTGGATTAGAGTTAAAATTATTCAATAATTCTCTTGGCTTAGATTTGACTTATTATGATAAGCTTTCATCGGATCAGATTTTAAGAGCACAAACTTCAAATGCTGGAGGTTACCTATCGCAATTAATCAATGTGGGACAAAGTAGAAACCAAGGAATTGAAATGCTTGTGTCATTAAGTCCAATCAAATCTCAAAATTTTAATTGGAATCTAATTTTAAACGCTGCTTACAATAAAACAGAGGTATTAAACTTAGGGAATAATGTAACAAATAATATGATTACAGTGGGTACAGCAGATTTCTCAGGCGAATTAAGACAGGTCGTTGGGAAACCGATGGGCCAACTTTATGGATTTGGTTACATGCGTGATGCTCAAGGAAGACAAATATTTGATATTGGTAACGGTAGGCCGTTGAGAACAACTGATCAAATAGCCTTTGGATCTGCTATTCCATTATGGGTGGGTGGTATAACCAATAGCTTTTCAATCAAAGGAGTGGAAGTTTCATTTTTAATCGATTTCAAGCTTGGTCATAAAATGATTTCAGGTACAAATCATAATGCTTGGAGACATGGTTTATCAAAGGAAACACTCGTAGGAAGAGATGTTAATTATGTCATTGGAAATGGGGTGAATCTTAATGGTCAAGTTAATGCAACTAAATCAGGAGTACAAGCTTATTATGAAACCGTACGCTCCCAAAATATTGCAGAACAATTTGTGTATGATGCGGGACTTTGGCAATTACGTCAAATTATGATTGGATATGATTTGTCAAAATTTTTATCTAAAAAAATTCCATTCATAAAAGGACTTAGAATAAATGCGGTTGCAAACAATGTGGCTGTTATAAAAAAATGGGTCCCTAATTTACATCCTGAGCAATTTGGTTTCCCATCTGATAATTTAGTTGGCTTAGAAGCTACAGGTTTACCCATCACGAGAAATATCGGTTTTAACCTTAATTTGAAATTTTAAAACGATACATTCTTTACTTAAATTCAATATTTAAACTTCAATAAAATGAAAAATATACTAATTAGTTCTTTGATTCTTCTAGGCACAATCGGTCTAGCAAGTTGTGATGAAGGATTTGACAAAATGAATGTTAATCCAATAGCGCTTACTGCGGTGGAACCAGCGTATCAATTAAATACCACGATTGTTAATACGGCACCTAGCTATGGTAATTTAAGCTATGAAACTACTATCGTAAAACAAATGATTACTCCATTTAGTGGACAAGGATCTGCGGCCAACTTTAATCAAGATAATAGATCGGTAGCCTCTGGAAATTGGAATTCTTTATACCAAAATAACATCAAAGAGTTGACGGATGTAATCGTAAAAACAAAAGATATTCCGGCTAAATCTAATCTATATAATATGGCCAGAATTTGGAAAGCCTATTCTTTTATGATCTTAACAGATACCTATGGCGATGTTCCCTATTCCCAAGCTGGTAAAAATTATTTAGAAGGCATTAGTGATCCTATTTACGATACCCAAGAGTCTATTTATTCAGCTATATTAACTGAACTGGAATCTGCATCTGCGGCACTTGACGCATCTAAAGCAAAAGTAAGTACTGACTTACTATATGACGGTGATGTGACAAAATGGAAAAGATTAGGTTACTCATTATTACTAAGAGCTTCTATGCGATTATCAAAAGTTAATCCTGCTAAATCTGCTGAATACGTTGCTAAAGCAGTAGCTGGAGGCCTTATGCAATCAAATGCCGACAATGCCATTATACGCCATAATTCAAATTTTGCGAATCCCATTGGCTCCCAACTAAATGGAGGTCAATCTGCATTTTTTTACTTAGCTGAAGATTTTGTCGAATTTTTGAAGAAGGCAAATGATCCTAGATTAGAAGCTATTGCGGTTCGATATGTAGGTGCAACCAGTGGAGCCCAACAAATTGAGTCAAGAGCGAACAGAACAAAAGATATACAAGTGGGTGCTCCGTTAGGATATGATAATACGACTATTACAGTAGCCGTAAAAGAAAAGAAATTAGCTAGTTTATGGGATTATAGCCAATTAGATCGTACTAGGGTAGGTGGATTAAATGCCCCAAGTTTTTTAGTTACCTATTCTCAGACGCAACTTTTATTAGCAGAAGCTGTTCACAGAAAGTGGGCTACAGGAACTGCGTCAACTTTATATTCAAACGGAATTAAAGCCCATATGCAACAATTTGCATCTTATGGTGCTTCTTCAACAATATCTGATGCTGCAATCAATGGCTATTTACTTGCAAATACGTTGACGCCAGGAAAAGAATTGGAAGAGATCAATACTCAATATTGGGTTTCATCATTTTTAGTAGGTCCTGAGTCATGGGCTAATTTTAGAAGAAGTGGTTTTCCAGTATTAAAACCAAATTCTTTCCCAGGCAGTGACTTGAAAACTGAGCCTTTCATTCGCAGGTTAACTTACGTAGACGCAGAACTTAATGTGAACAAAGCCAATGTCCAAAAGGCTATTGAGCGACAAGGGGCAAATACTATGGATACCAGAATTTGGTGGGATAAAAAATAGTTTTGATTCCTACTATGCAAAGTCTTAAAAAACGAGTATTGAATGGGGAAACCCTTCACGGTTGTTGGTTAAATTTAGGGAGCCCATTGACCGCAGAAATTGTTGGTTTATCAGGTTTTGACTGGGTACTCATTGACTTAGAGCATGGCGCTGGAACTGAAATGAGTACTCTGGCCCAAATGCAAGCCTTAAAAAGCACGCCGGCTGTTCCTATCGTCCGAGTAGAAAGTAATGAAGCCCCTAGAATTGGGCGGGTATTGGACATGGGCGCCATGGGCGTGATGTGTCCCAAAATAAACGATGCTCAAGAAGCTCAAAAGGCCATTAATGGCCTTTTGTATCCGCCCAATGGAAACAGAGGTGTGGCAAAAATGGTCAGAGCTACTGAATTTGGACTAAAATTTCAATCCTATTATGATTCATCTGCCGAGGAATTATTGGGAATTGTACAAATTGAAACCTCAGCAGCATTAGAAAATGTGGAAGAAATTGCAGCCGTTAATGGAGTAGATGTGCTATTTATTGGGCCTGCTGATTTAACCATGGAACTGGGGATTTTTGGACAATTCGACCATCCCAAATACTTAGAGGCGATCAAATTAATTACGAGTGCCGCGAAAAAATTTGGAAAGGCCATTGGGATTTTATTCTTCAACGTATCTGAGTATGAAAAATATCATGCGATGGGAATTCGATTTTTAGCCTGTGGCGCCGATGCAACATTTGTGGCCGAAGGGGCTAGAAATATGTCGAAAAACTTAGATGAATTGAGAAAAAATAAATAGATTTTTATATAAATCAATACGATATGACAAGCTTAGATCCATTAATCATTTTATTTATTGGCATTATTATGGTTGTTGGGGGAATCATTGGCCTCAAATTACACCCATTTTTAGCTTTGTTATTGGGAGCCTTTTCCGTAGCGATTTTAACATCTCCTGAGGCGATTCAGCAGTTTGCCATCGACAAAGGGCTATCCCCTGCTGCCGCATTATCTTTAGCAAAAAAGAGTATTGGTGAACGTATAGCCACAGAATTTGGGAACACCTGTGCTAAAATTGGTATATTAATAGCTATGGCCGCCATCATAGGCAAATGCATGTTGGAAAGTGGGGCAGCAGAACGCATCATCAGATCGATTCTTAAATTTACAGGAATAGATAAGGCGCCCATTGCGTTTTTAGTCAGTAGTTTCTTTCTAGGGATCCCTGTATTTTTTGATACAGTTTTGTTTTTAATGATTCCATTAGCAAAGGCCATGACCTTTAGGATTGGTAAAAACTACCTTTTACTTATATTATGTATTATGGCGGGAGCTGCTATGGCAAATTCGCTTGTGCCTCCTGCGCCAGGGCCTCTTTTTCTGATTGGAGAGATGCATATCCCGATAGGTCTAATGATGATTTCGGGAACTATTGTCGGCCTATTCACGATAACCTCAGGCTATTTTTTCGCAAAATGGGCCAATGTAAAATGGCCTATCGAATTAAGGGATTCGCTTGATGCTAAACTAGAAGATATAAAAGTTATTTCAGCCAAAGAGACTGTCAAATTACCAAGTCTAGGAATTTCCCTTTTACCCATTTTATTCCCATTGCTATTCATTTGTTTAGATACGTTCATCAATGCATTTGTAACCAAAGGAGATGCGTCAGGCAATTCTTCCTTATTGACAAATACCTTTGCTCTTTTTAAATTTTTTGGAGATAAGAACGTGGCCATCATTTGTGGTGGAATTATTGCACTTCTGGTCTTAGTAAAAGAAAAGGGGAAAGATGAAAATTTAACCTCATTTGTGCAGGCAGCCTTAATGAGTGGCGGGGGAATTATTTTAATTACAGCTGCTGGAGGTGCTTTTGGAGGGATGCTCCAACAAACCGGAATAAGCAATAGAATTGCAGATATGACGAAAGATTATCAAATAGCACTCATTCCATTAGCATTCTTTATCGCAGCAATCGTTCGGACGGCACAAGGTTCTGCGACGGTTGCGTTAATAACTGCATCGGGGATATTATCAGGTATGGCAAATAATGCAAACCTTGAATTTCACCCCGTTTATTTAGGTTTAGCCATTGGATGTGGATCTAAATTAGTCCCTTGGATGAATGATGCAGGATTTTGGATTATTTGCAAGCTTAGTAATTTAACAGAGAAAGAAGCTTTAAAAACGATAACGCCCATGTTAGCCATCATGGGATTTACGGGACTTATCATCATCATTATTGGCGCAAAACTCTTTCCATTAGTTTAAAAATTAGTTGAAAATGAAAAAAATTGGATTTATCGGCCTGGGCATCATGGGGAAACCGATGGCATTAAATCTATTAAAATCAGGGTTTGATGTCAGCGTTCTGAATACAAGTAAAGCTTCTGGTGAATTGGGAAAAGCGGGAGCGAATGTATGCCACAGCCTTGAAGAATTAAGTGCAAACTGTGAGGTCATTATTACCATGCTGCCTGATTCTCCAGAGGTCCTAGAAGTCGTTAACCATTTGGCCAAATCGATAAAACCTGGGACATTATTTATTGACATGTCTAGTATTGCTCCGGCAGCAACAAAAAATATCGATGATATCTTGAGGAAAAAAGGAGTAGAGGCATTAGACGCTCCCGTTTCTGGTGGCCAAGTAGGAGCCGTTGCCGCTACTTTATCCATCATGGTGGGTGGGAGTGAAATGGCATTTAAAAATGCTTTACCCATTTTCGAAGCCATGGGAAAAAACATTGTACATATAGGAGAATCCGGTGCGGGCCAAATAACCAAAATTTGTAATCAAATGATTGTTGGAATAACGATACAAGCCGTATCTGAAGCAATAACATTGGCAAAATCAGCAGGAGTACATGTTGAAAAAGTAAGAGACGTATTGCTTGGCGGTTTTGCCCAAAGTAAAATATTAGACCTTCATGGAAAAAGAATGATTGACGAAAATTTTGTTCCTGGATTTACCGTTAATTTGCATAACAAAGATTTAGGAATTGCCTTGAAAACTAGTAAAGAATTAGGTTTAATCTTACCTGGGACTGAAATGGCTGCCGCCTCAATGGAAAAAGCAATAAAAAAAGGAAATGGGCACTTAGACCACAGTTCACTTATATTAAATTTAGAATCATAAAAATTAAACTATTTAAACACTAGAACTATGAAACGCAATAATTTCTTAAAAGCTATAACAGCAAGTTCTGTAGGAGCGACCCTATTAAATTCCACAGAAGCAAAAGCTTCGATAGAAGTAAAAGCAGCCCCTAAGAAAACATTGATGACCGTTGGCTGCCAATCGGGTGGAACAACCATCGAAAATTTAGAATTTAAAGCTCGACATGGCGTTTTCAATATAGATGGAGGAAGTCCAAAAACAATTGTTGGCAAAGGCTGGGACCTAGAAGATTCATTAGCAAAAAAAGAAGCTTGCGAAAAATATGGCATCAAATTAGACGCCTACCATTTTCCATTGACATCTGCCGGTATTGACAAAGTTGAATATCCGAATATCATGTTAGGGAAAAGCCCTGAAAGGGATCGGGAGATAGAGATACTCCAACAAATGATTCAGGTGGCATCTAAGACTGGTATCAAAGTTTTGAATTACAATACGACTATTTTACCCGTTTTAAGGACGGGCCGAGTGGTAGATCCCAAAAGAGGAAATGTAGAATACAATGTTTGGAACTATCAAGATGCTTTAAAAAGGAACGACCCAAAAACAATTGCAGGCGATGTGAGTATTGATCAAATGTTTGAACGAATTACCTATTTATTAGATCGACTTTTACCCGTTGCCAAAGAATACAAAGTCAAATTAGCGAATCACATCGCCGATCCTCCAACGCCCGCTGCATACAGAGGAATTACCCGATGGAATAGCCCCGATGTTTTTAAAGGTATTCAAAGGTTTGCTAAACTTTACGACAATGAATACCATGGATTCAATTTTTGTATCGGATCCATTGCAGAAGGTCTGAATGATCCAGCAAGCGAAATTTTCCCGATCATAAAATGGGTAGGTGAACGTAATCAGATTTTTAATGTCCATTTAAGAAATATAAAAGGAGGGTTCAATAACTTCCAAGAAGTCTACCCAGATAATGGTGATATGAATTTTCTTAAGGTCGTAAGGGCATTAAGAGATGTAGGATTTTCAGGCATGGTTATGCCAGATCACGTGCCTCACCATCATGATGATTTAAAAGGCCATCAAGCGTTTTCATTTTGTTATGGATATATCAAAGGCTTAATTCAAGCGGTAAGCGAAGAAAAATAAAAACATAAAAAAGGAGATCAAATTTGATCTCCTTTTTTATTCGCTGTCATCCGCAGGGCATCTTGCACAAAGCCTAACACCATTTATAGAGCAACTTTGCAGAGAAGGGAGTGACAGCTTCATTTCATTCGCTGTCATCCGCAGGGGGCATCTTGCACAAAGCCTAACACCATTCGCTTGAAACTCAAAGTTCGGGAGTGACAGCTTCATTTCATTCGCTGTCAGCCCGCAGGGCATCTTGCACAAAGCCTAACACCATTCGCTTCGCGAATTGTGTACCTTTTTTATTCTCGAAAACTTTCGGAATTAAAATTCCGTCGTTTTCTCCAATAAAAAAGCCTCTCAGCTCACGCTGAAAGGCTTTGTAGAGGGGAAGGGATTCGAACCCTCGGTAAGCTTGAGACCTACACACGCTTTCCAAGCGTGCTCCTTAAACCACTCGGACACCCCTCTGAATGGGATGGCAAAGCTAAGAATTTATTTCGAAGAATCGAAAAAGGAATCAATGTCCTTTTTAAATTGAATCAAACTTGGTTTATGTATATAATACATATGTCCTGATTCATAAAACTTTATGTCTACACGCGCTCTCTGTTCAGGGCGCAAAAACATATGCTCCACATCATATAAAGCCGTAAAATAAGGGGTAGCAAAATCATAATATCCGCAGCCTAAATACACTTTCAAATTAGGGTTTTTGGCCATCGCATCACGCAAGCTCTCCGCCACATTTAAATACTTATTTTGCACATTCTTGTAAGACCAAGGATACACATTACCAAATACATTATAGCCCTTCTCTTCTTTAAACTTTAGTTCTTTGGACAAATAATCATTAATTGTCGCCGTAAACGGACCGTCAATGTTGGCAAACGACGGATCAAAATCAACATATTCCCCAGCATCATCTAAGTCGCGACCCGTAAATCGGGCGTCTAATCGGCCGACCGACAAGCCATCCCCGCGGCGTAAAGCTTTATAAAATCTATTCTCATCCACCCGTAAATTCGCCTGTAAACAAAGTTCTTTACTAAGACCGGTCCAATAGGCCATTTTCTCAGCGATGGCATCTTTTTCTTTGGCAGACATCCAGCCACCTTTAATTAATGCAGAAGCATATTCCCCAATCGCCCATGCCTCCGATTCTTTCAAGACATCTGCAATGGGACGAGCCAATAAAGCGGGGGCCAATTTCTTATGGTACCAAGCCGCAGCCGTATAAGATGGAATGTATAATGCCCTCGGCAAATCGTTTCCAATGTCATAATTATTCGTTCCAAAATTCAAGACTGCCGAAATTAAGATGACCCCATTGATATAAATCCGATGCGTATCTTGTAAATATTTAGATAATCCCGCCGCACGAGTAGTCCCATAGGATTCTCCAGCTAAGAATTTCGGGGAAGCCCAACGATCATACCGGCTTAAAAAATTTCTTACGAATGCCCCCACAGAGGTAATATCCTCCACATAGCCATGGTAATTACTCTCCTTTTCGCCATTAACCGCTCTTGAAAAACCAGTAGACACTGGATCAATAAAGACCAAATCCGTTTTGTCTAGCCATGAAAATTCATTTGGGATATAGGTATAAGGTGCCGCAGTCGCTGAACCATCATCTTTCAAAAGTACCCTTTTAGGACCCACACCTCCCATGTGCAACCACAACGACGCTGATCCCGGACCTCCATTAAATGTAAATGTTACCGGCCTCTTTCCAGCATCCTCCCCTTCTTTTTGATAATAGGTAAAAAATATTTTGGACAAAACTTTCCCCGTATCCGCCTTCATATGCATGTATCCAGTAAATGCAGTATACTGAATCGTCTTCCCTCCGATTACAATCGCATGAGTCGTTTTAACTACTTGGACCCCCTGCGGTTCGGGATCGCTTGGGGCATTGGAAGCTGTCTTTTGTGAAATACCATTAAAGGAAATGGCAACCATTATAATCAATAATAATTTTTTCATCATAAATAATTTTAAAACGAATATAAAAATTGTTTGCCAATAAAAGGTTATTTCGTAGATTTGCACCTACTCTATATATTATATAGACTTTATTAACAATACAAGATAAAAAAATGCAAAGTTTCCGCACTGAGATAGAAAATCCAATCGTTGAAAAAGACATTTTAGATTTAGCAAAAAAGATTGCTCAATTTAAAGCTGGCGAAATTCATGAGGAAAAATTCAGAAGCCTACGGTTGGCAAGAGGGGTTTATGGGCAGCGCCAACAAGGCGTTCAGATGATCCGGATTAAACTTCCTTATGGCAAAATTCAGTTTCATCAATGGAAGCGAATTGCCGATATTTCTGACGAATACTCTACAGGAAATTTGCACCTAACAACCCGACAAGACATACAAATTCACTTTGTTTCCTTAGACCGAACTCCGGAACTTTGGGCAAAATTAGAACAAGACGATATTACGTTACGTGAAGCCTGCGGAAATACCGTGCGTAACATTACGGCCTCCCCCACTTCTGGAATAGATCCAAAAGAACTTTTTGACGTAAGCCCACACGCTGATACCGCGTTTCGCTATTTCTTGCGCAATCCTATTTGCCAAGAAATGGGACGCAAAGTGAAAATATCATTCTCAAATACCGATGAAGACACTTCTTTGGCCTACTTACACGACATGGGTTTTATCCCTAAAATCGTTGACGGGCTTAAAGGGTTTAAAGTGGTTGTCGGCGGTGGACTTGGAGCCCAACCCATGCTTGCGTATACGGCGCATGAATTCTTAGCTGAGGACCAAGTGATTCCTTTTATTGAATCCGTACTACGTGTTTTTGACCGTCATGGAGAACGTAATTCACGTCACAAAGCACGTATGAAATTCTTGATTCAAAAAATTGGGTTTGAAGAATTCATGAACTTAGTGCAAGCTGAGACAAAAGCATTAAAAAATCATAGCTACCCGATTTCGGATGCGGCAGCGTGGGAAGTAAGTGAACCGACCCAATTATCGAATGTGGCTATTCCATCTTCTGAGGTTTATAACACATGGTTAGCCACCAACACCTTTGAGCAAAAACAGAAAGGTTTTCATGGTGTTTACGTGCGTATTTTGAATGGGAATATTTCAAGTGACACATCGAGGTCATTAATCAATGCACTCCAAGGCTATATCGGTGATGATATTCGAATTACGATCAACCAAGGATTGTTGCTGAAATTTGTGCCAACGGCCAATCTGACTTATGTATTCCAAACGTTGGCCGCGCATGATTTAGCAGCGCCAGGTGCAAATTCCATTGCCAATATTACCGCATGTCCAGGAACAGATACATGTAATTTGGCTATTTCAGATTCGACCAATATTACATCCAAATTGGAACAAGTAATCAATGATGAATTCCCTTCATTGATCCATGACAGCCAAATGAAAATTAAAATTTCGGGGTGCATGAATGCATGTGGTCAGCACAGTATGGCTTCGATCGGTTTTCATGGTTCATCGTTAAAGGCTCCTGACAAAAGGGTTTTACCTGCATTGCAAGTACTTTTGGGAGGAGCAACATTAGGAAACGGAGAAGGGCGAATCGCAGATAAAGTGATCAAAGTACCTTCAAAAAGAGGACCTGAAGTGCTGAGAATTGTTCTGAATAATTACGAAGAAAATGCACAGGATGGGGAATATTTCCATGAATATTATGATCGTTTAGGCGAAAATCATTTTTATACATTGATCAAACCTTTGGCTGACTTATCCAATTTAGTTCAAGACGATTTTATCGATTGGGGTGCCTCAGAAAACTTTATCACTGAAATTGGCGTAGGAGAATGTGCCGGGGTCATGATCGATTTGGTGGCAACTTTACTTTTTGAATCCCAAGAAAAATACGAATGGACTGTTGCGGCTTTAGAAGATAAACGCTGGGCCGATGCGATTTACCATGGGTATTCCGTATTTATTTCAGCTGCCAAAGCATTGTTGTTGGATAAAAGTGTAACGGTTTCAAATCAAACGGCTGTCATCCATAAATTTGATGAAAATTTCGTTTCGACGGGTGAGTTTGCCATAGATGCGGAAACTTTTTCAGCTTTGGTTTTACAAATAAATCAACATGAACCTTCGGAAGCATTTGCCAATCAATATGTAGCACAAGCTGAAAGATTTTTATCGGCTGCAACCTCATACCGCCAAAATAAAGCATGAAAAATTTAACGCATTTCAGAAAATTAGAGCCACAGCCCCGACTAAGCGTCGTGGGAGCAGGACCTGGTGATCCGGAATTGATCACATTGAAGGCCATAAAAGCCATCGCTTCCGCGCAAACTGTCTTATATGATGCATTGATCGATATTTCATTATTGGAACATTGCTCGGCCCATTGCGAGAAAATTTTTGTTGGAAAAAAACCGGGAGAAAGTCACTCTCAATCTGCTATCAACGCTTTAATTGTTGAAAAAGCCTATGCTTTAGGTCATGTAGTCCGATTAAAAGGGGGTGATCCATTTGTGTTTGGCCGTGGCCAAGAAGAAATCGAATATGCTAAAGCGTTTGGCTTGTTGACAAATTACATCCCAGGCATTAGTTCATCCTACGCAGCAGCTGGAAGTGCAGATATTCCCTTGACCGTTCGTGGGGTCAATGAAAGTTTTTGGGTCATGACAGGAACAAAAACAGACGGATCCTTGACTGAGGACCTTAAACTTGGACTTCAGTCGACGGCCACGCTGGTCATCTTAATGGGCATGAATAAATTAGGTGAAATAGCTCAATTATGCCAAACCTATGGAAAGGGAGATATTTCCGCTGCCATCATTCAAAATGGAACCATGGCAAATCAACGCATTGGAATTTCAACGGCTGCTGAACTTGAAAATATGGCGAAAAAAGAAGAACTTTGTAATCCAGCCATCATCGTCATAGGCGAAGTGGTTAGCCATGCCAAACCAGCATTGTGGAAAAAAATTTTAAAACAAGCCTTATCATAAAAATAGTATAGCCGTGATAATCGCGTATAATAAACTGTAGAGACGCGATAAATCGTCTATATAAATAACCTGTAGAGACGCGATACCTCGCGTCTAAAAACACAAAACACCATGTCACAAAGAGTAAACATATCCTCAGGTTCCCCATTCGAAGACACTTTTGGCTATTGTCGCGCCGTTAAAACAGGAAATCTTCTTGAAATTTCTGGTACCGTTGCCATCATCGATGGAGAAAAGGTAAGCGCAGATGATTTATATGCACAAACCTTTAACATCATCGAGCGAATCGGGGTAGTATTAGAAGAAGCGGGCTCATCGTTTAAAGATGTGGTTAGAACGCGCATTTTCACCACAGACATTTCCCAAAATCTAGAAATTGCAAGGGCACATGCTCATTTTTTTAAGGACATAAAACCCACCACGGGCATTTATGAAATATCGGCTTTAATTGCACCTCAGTATAAAGTGGAAATCGAGTTCACTGCTTGGGTTGGGTAATCTTTTTTGAGACATTTATTCAAGCAAAAGGGGGCAAAAATATGAATCTAATGCCCCCATTTCAAGCTTTACTAAATTTGAAAATTTAGTAAAGCTTTTTTTTCACGCTACATTAGCGTTATAAAAACTGATATTCAAGATCGGTAAACTGATCAAATTACAATTGGTCCGCTTCTTTTCTTAATAGTGATAAATCAATAGGCACAACTCCTAAAGATTCGCACACCAATCCTCCTCCTAAGTTGGCCAAAGCGGCAATTTGTTCCGTAGAACCACCCAAGGCTAGGACACAAGCGGCTATAGAAATGACCGTATCGCCAGCACCTGAAACGTCAGAAATTTGTCGAATGTGAGCCGGTATTAATTGTTGGTCATTTTCGAAATCTATATATACACCTCGTTCTGACAAAGTCACAAATACACCAGTAAATTCCTGTGAAATTTTGAACTTCCGAACCGTTTCGGCTAAATGATCTGCATCAAAATCCATCGGCATTAAACCTAAGCCATCTCTTAATTCGTTTAAATTAGGTTTGAATAAAGTGGCTCCTTTATAGGCAAAGAAATTCTTACGTTTGGGATCGACCACAGTGGGAATATTGTGTTCTAACGCCATCACAATGACGTCTTGGATCAAAGAATCATTTAAAACCCCTTTGTCATAATCTTCAAAAATAATGACGTCTACATTGGAAATTGACTTTCTAATATGGGCTAGTAAGGCTTGTTGGCTCAACGAAGAAATCGAACTTTCCGTCTCTGAATCCACCCGAACGACTTGTTGGGACCCCGCAATAATCCTTTCCTTCACCGTAGTCATTCGACCTGGCTCCACAATCAAACCTTCCGTCGACAAATTTGAATCGAGAATTATTTTTTGCAATTCCCTTCCTGGTGCATCATCGCCAATGACGGAACAAATCACAGCAGTAGCTCCCAAACTTGCAATGTTTAAAACCACATTACCAGCTCCACCTAGTCGAGATTCCCTACGAATAACATTCACGACAGGAACAGGCGCTTCAGGAGAAATCCTACTTACCCTTCCCCATGTATACGAATCGATCATTAAATCCCCTATAATTAAGACCTTTAACCGACTAAATCCATTAATTAATTCTGAAACCGATTGCATATTTTACCCTCCTATTGACGTCATAGACTCGTTAATGACTCCTTTTCTATTATTTTCTGCTTCAAAACCATCTTTTGGCCGCTCACCAAAAATTTTGATCATTGTATTCTTTAAATCCTCATCCGAAACTCCTAAACGCAAGTATTCCTTTAAATCAAAAACACCATCATCATATAAACACGTTTTAACTTGGCCTAAAGATGTTACCCGAATTCGATTGCATGAACCACAGAAGGTCCTACTAAATGCAGCTATAATTCCCACATCCCCCATAAAACCAGGAACATGATAATTTTTTGAAGTTTCACCGTAGGACATCGGTACTTCTTCGATGTCGGGAAATTCAGTTTTTATATGGGACAGTATCCTTCGATAATCCCAAAATAATTTCTCCTCGACTAATCCGGATCCATTAAATGGCATTTCCTCAATGAAACGTACTGAAACGGGGTGATGCTTTGTAAAATTGAC
>CAIZMB010000002.1 GCA_903933935.1 uncultured Cytophagaceae bacterium | reverse complement strand
GAATTCGATATCTGAGTTTTTGGATTATTATGAGGATAATAAATCGAGTTTTTGTATTGCTTCTCCTGATCATTTAAATGCGATCACTATTTCCAGTATTCATAAGTCTAAGGGCCTGGAATATCCAATTGTCATAATTCCTTTTGCTTCATGGTCTCATCAAGTAGGTTCTGAAAAGATATGGTATGACTTAAAAAATTTAGGATACGATGAACTTTCGGTAGCTGAAAACAAAAATTTAGAACATTTTTATAGTAAGGTTAATGCTAAAACTTTAATTGGCTTTGATGATTTAACCGAACAAAGCCAACATGAGAAAGAAGCCGTGTTTTTGGATGCATTAAATATGTTATATGTGGGAGCAACACGTGCTAGATTACACTTACATTTAATTGTAGCTAAACCTTCAGAAGATGCTCATGGTACTACGAAAGCAATATTTAATCTTTCCATTGGAGATTTTTTATGTAAAATGGCGGAAAAAGAAGGCCGTTTAATACATCATGAATCTTATTTATTAGCTAATATATATTCGGAATTCGCATCTCACTATGTTTTTAGCGAGGATCAGATTCCTGAATGTATTCGTAAATCAGAAGGATTTGAATACGATGGTAAGTTGGTAGATATTCAGTCTTCGTTATTTGAAATTCCTCAAATTAGGGTGGATTCTTCTAAGTCAGACATGTTTACTTTAGCAGACAAGAAAAGAGAAAAAGGAAATATACTTCATGATTTTTTGGCCAAATTAAAAGGAATAAATGATTGGAGTTTATATTGTTCTAATTCCGGTAATTCTTTTGAATATATGGATGATATCAATGAACTACTTGATGATAAAGCAATAAGAGATTTTTTTATTGATGAGGAATTATTGTTTGTAGAAAACGACATATTATGTCCTGATGGGTCTGTATTTAGGCCTGACCGAGTTATTCTTAAAGATGGGATCGTCTTTATTATTGATTTTAAATCTGGTAAAAGATCCGATCAGCATAAAATACAATTAGGGAATTATTGCAGGATTCTTCATGAAATGGGATTCAATAAACCTAACGGGGTATTGATTTATTTGAGTGAAAGAGATGTTGTTTATGTGTAAGAAAATTGTCATACTTCTTTTGGTTTTGTGTGTAAGTCAAGGATGTAAAACCATTTACAATACAGTACATTTATTCAATAAAAAGAATTTGTCAACTAACTTTAATAATAACGATTTAGAACAATTATTTAAAAGTGGATTCTCTTATTTAGGAGTTCCATACCGACTAGGTGGGACGGATAAGAATGGGCTAGATTGCTCTGGATTGTTATTTACTATGTATGATAGCAATTCTTTTCAGATACCAAGAACCACTTCTCAGCAATTAGAATTTGGATTACCAGTATCAATCGATCAAATTCAACGTGGAGATTGGGTGTTTTTTTCAAATCAATCCCGAATAATTAATCATGTAGGTATCGTTTCAAACATTGGCAAGGACTCAATTTTGTTTTTACATGCGAGCACAAGCAAGGGAGTAAGAGAAGATGAGTTACTAAAAGGATATTGGCATTATTCATTTGTGAAGGTCATACGGCCATTTAAGCAGATTAAATTTTAATGGGCCGTATGGATTCTAATTTGCAATATGTATTTTTGCTTTCTTTTTTAAAATAATATGGGAAAAAAAGTAATTATAATTGGCGCCGGTGGCGTGGGTAATGTAGTAGCAAAAAAATGCGCTATGAATCCAGCGTATTTTTCAGAAGTGGTTTTAGCTTCTAGGACTTTGAAAAAATGTGAGGCTATCGCCGATGAGTGTAAAAAAATAGGATTGCCTATTGCAATACAAACAAGGCAGGTTGATGCAGATGATGTTCCAGCTTTAGTCCAATTGTTTACTCAAGAAAAGCCTTTCATGGTTATCAATGTAGCATTGCCATATCAGGATTTGACGATTATGGATGCTTGTTTAGAAACTGGCGTACATTATTTAGATACAGCTAATTATGAGCCTAAGGATGTGGCTAAGTTTGAATATTCCTGGCAGTGGGCGTACCAAGAACGCTTTAAAAAAGCTGGCTTAATGGCTTTGTTGGGCTGTGGGTTTGATCCTGGAGTAACAGGTGTATATACTGCATATGCCAACAAGCATTATTTTGACGAAATGCATTACCTTGATATTATTGATTGTAATGCAGGGGATCACGGAAAAGCTTTTGCAACTAATTTTAATCCTGAAATTAATATTAGAGAAATTACTCAAAAAGGTAAGTATTGGGAAAATGGAGAATGGGTTGAAATTGACGCTATGTCTATTCATAAGCCAATTAATTACCCTAATATCGGACCTAAAGAATCATATTTATTATATCATGAGGAATTAGAATCGTTGACTAAGAATTTCCCTACGTTAAAAAGAGCTCGGTTTTGGATGACTTTTGGTCAAGCCTATTTAACGCATCTTGAAGTTTTGCAAAATGTTGGAATGACTTCTATTCATCCAATTAAATTTAATGGAATGGATATTGTTCCATTAGAATTTTTAAAGGCAGTTTTGCCTGAACCGGGCACATTAGGTGAAAATTATTCGGGCCAAACGTCCATTGGTTGCCAAATAAAAGGGATTAAAGACAAGCAAGATGTGAGTTATTATGTGTATAATAACTGTCATCATGCGGATTGCTATAAAGAAGTACAGGCACAAGGTGTTTCCTACACAACTGGTGTGCCAGCCATGATTGGTGCATCTTTGATGTGTGAAGGCGTTTGGTTTAGACCAGGTGTTTACAATGTGGAAGAATTTAATCCAGATCCATTTATGGAATTATTGAATATTCATGG
>CAIZMB010000001.1 GCA_903933935.1 uncultured Cytophagaceae bacterium | reverse complement strand
GAAAAATAAACGTGGTGTCAAGATTTATACCTTGTAATTTTAAAGCCAAAATTAAATATCCAGTGGCTTTCTTGGACTTATCACTCAATTTTTCGATTTTAATTAATGAGTCCTTAATACTTATATTAGATTGGGCATGTAATAAATTCATGCTTCCAAAGCATACTAAAAGCAAAATAAAGAATGATTTAATAAAGTTCTTCATAGATTTAATTCTTACGTTCTATAAACAATCTTTTCATTTTATAATATTGATCAAACGTGCTTAATAACGACTATCGTAATATCGTCAGGGGTTGTTTGGCCAGCCAACCAATCACTTCCTAATACCACCAAAGCATCTTTTATTTCTGTAGCAGATTTGTCTGCACTAGCTAAAATACAATCTTCAACAGCCTGATAACCCAATTGATCCCCTTTTAAATTTGGAGCTTCCGGTAAGCCATCCGAGGCGATGACAAAAATATCACCTTTTGAAAATGAGCGTTCTTCCATATCAAAAGTAGCCCCATACAATCCACCTAAAGGCAAACCACTGATTTGAATTTCTTCAATCTTCTTCGCCTTGGCTATATACAAATAACACGGTGGCATAGCCGCGGAACTAAGTTTCAATTTGTTCTTTTTAAAATGAACGATATTTAAACTCATTCTTAAAATCCCCAAATCCACTTTTTTAACAAGTCGGTTTAAGTCATACAGCATTTTATTCGGTTCATCTAGAGGAAGGCCGATTAAACCGGCTTTGGTGATGGACACCAACATACCCGCTGCCGTTCCATGTCCGGTCGCGTCGCCACAAACTGCGACCAAACTACCATCCGGTTGGGGATGAAAGTCGTAATAATCACCTCCCACTTCCGATGACGTTTGCAAATAACTGGCTATATCTAAGCCTTCCACCTTAGGCAAGGTTTTAGGCAACATTCTATTTTGCAAATCCTTTGCCGCCTCTAATTCAGCCATTCTGCGCTCATCTTCTGCTTTGCCTCTTGATTTTTTTGCTTGGTATTTTCCAAACAAAATGAACAGATAGACTAACAATCCAAGGTAAACTAGGTAAGCAAAAATGGTTCGATACCAAGGTGGGGAAATTTTAAATTTGACCTTTGTCTCCTCACTTACATGGCCCGTTGCGTCCATGGCTCTTACATGAAAAGTATAAGTGCCTTCACTTAAATTGGTATATTCTTTTTTGAAATCCTTGGTATATTCAGTCCATGTATCATCCTGATTTTCGAGCCAATAACTAAACGTCGTCTTGTTTTCTGTGCCATATAAAGGATAGGCCACTTCAAAAACTAGATTATTTTGAGAAAAAGGAAGTGTTTCAGGCACAATGGGAACAGGCTCACCATTGGAAGAGATCGATCGAATTAAGGCTTTAAATTGTTGGGCTGGTTCTTTTAAAGCCAATGCCGGAACGTAGCGATATAATTTATTCTCCTGCGAACCGAACCAAATCACCTCATCATCACCACTTCCTTCTGGTAAAACTTTGTAACTTAATTCATCTAAATCCACTTTATAAAAAGGGTATTTTTCAAATGTAAATCCTTTTTTAAAGTCAAAATAAGTTTTGTAAAGACCTTTTTTACAGATGAGCCAACCGTACCCTGAATCTTTATTATAAGTATAATTCCAAAGTTCAGTGGTCACCATATTATCTAAACTGAAGCCTGAATATCTAAGTTTTTGAGATTTGGTGTCCACAATAAAAACTCTATTGGACGAATCACATGTAGCTAAAATATTATCTTTTAAATAAAAAATTCCTTTCTGCTGCTTGGTTTTAGCAAATGACTTATCTTGAGGTAGAGAAGTAAAAGTTCCTTGTCCAGATACATCATATTTGAACATGACAATTCCCTTCCGAGTGGAAATCAATATTTTTCCTGGCTCAAGTTCTGAAACATTAGAACCACGATATTGATCACCTCCAATAATTTTAATTTGCTTCCAAACCTTGCCATTAAATTGATGTAGTAAAAGTCCATAAGCACTATTACTACTAAATAAAAGAGAAGGATTTAACTTCGATTGGATAGATTTATTGCTTCTATAGGTATCTGAAATTTTAAGCTTCCTCCCATTTAAAACAGCATTGATCGAATAGTTGTTTGTACTGACAATTTGATCATTAAATAAATTCAAAGAACCGCCTAACTCTTTGACATCCAAAGACTTAAATACCGAAGTTTCTGTCACTGTCTTTTTAGGGACAAATTGAAATAAATCATCGGATGTTCGAACGATTAAATTCCCTTTTTGCCTAATAATATCGGAAACTCCACCTACGATTCCATTTAAGGAAGAAAAATTAGTCAAGGAAGGATCAAAAGAGATTTTTGTGGCCCCAGAATTTGCTCCCCAAATATCCCCTACTCGGTCTTGCATGACAAATGCTAAACCAGGTTCAGGCAAGCCTGAGCTAAGGCCAACCTCCGCATTGGTGCTTAGGTCTTGGTTTAGAAATAAAATACCCTTGTCATTGGTAATGATAGCGATTTTACCATTTCGCATGACCTTGTCATTAATGTATGACTTGCCTTCCATGACATATTTGTTGGCATAAGGATTATTCACAGGCAAAAATTCGCCTTTCTTCGTCATTCTAATTAATCCGATGTTTCGAGAAACTAACAGGTGGTCCCCGTTGTCCAATTGGTAATTTGCCTCGATCCGATTTTGAGCAAACAACTTTTCGGAACCTTTGATGACCGTAAATCCATTTTTACTAGAATACTTGAATAAGCCTTTCCCCCAAACTCTTAAATAAACTCCATCCGGTGAACTTAAAATAATATGAATATCATCCTTAAACTTATATGAACGTAAATACTTTTTGTCCTTGTACAAGTAAACCGCATTCTCTGTTTGAAAAAATACGGTATCTTGATGAACAACTAATCCCCATAATGTAGCGGAAATTTCATCCTTCTTAGGCAATTTATCAGAAAGGGAAATATACTCATTTTGACCAAATTTATTTTTTTGCAAATAGCCAAAATTAACTCCCGCAAATCCTACATAAATCGTATTTTTCGAATCTGTATCGGCATCACGAATAAAAGCAGTCATCGGCTTTCCATTTTGCAAAACCCGCCTAACCCTTTGGCCGTCAAATTCGATTAACCCATTTCTAACATTGCCTACATAAATAACCCCTTCCTTATCTTGAAGTACTACATAATTACCAAACATAGACCTCAGGAAATCCCTTTTATAATGCGAAATGAAAAAATTTCCTTGCTCTAAATCTTTTGAACCAGTACTTTGAGAAATAGCAAAAAATGGCAGAAATAACAGTAATGCAATTACGGATTTCATCAGATATTATATTAAATAGGTATTTATAGAACTAATTGATTTAACCACTCAATGAATTTAGATTCTTAAAGAAACTAATTCGTGAATATACTAAAAATAATGATACAAAATAACCATGACGGTAGTGCATATATGTATTAACTGGATAAACGATTATTATTTTATCTAAATTTAATTTTGATAAAACTTTCTTAATCTTGTCAATGGCATTTTATGCAAACGCTGAAATATATTTTTAATAGTTCGAACCATCTAGTCAGAAAGCTAAACACCGATGTTAGTTATCCCGATAATTCAATGCGGGTTTACGGGTTCCTAATAAGGACTTATATTGAAAATCTGTACCGCGTCTTTTGTTCCATTCTTCGGTAGCCTCTTGAATCATTTTGGGATTTTTAAATAGGTCAATGGCTGATAAGGCAATCGTTTTTGCTGCGACCATCATTCCTTTTCGGCCTATACTAGTTCCGCCAGAGGCGACTGCTTGCCAACTATGTGCCGAGGTTCCCGGAACCCAAGTGGCTGTTCCTAAACCTATTGTTGGAACTACCCATGACACATCCCCCACGTCGGTGGACCCACCTGAACTCGGATCAGGTCGATTTAACAATACTTGATTCGTTGTATTTAAATCCACTGCCTCCATCCCGGGGGTTTGTTGGAGTTGCTTCGCAAAAGCAGTCTCAGTCGGAGAAAGCACATACCCGCCAACCGCCTTTAAATTAGCCGCCATTACTTGTGCTAAATGTTCATTCGGCAAAATCTCATACACACCGCTGATCAGTTCCACTTCAAATTTAGTTCCAGTCCCTAACGCAGCTCCTTCAGCTGCTTTTTCTACGCGATCCCAAACATCAAAAACGATATTTCGGTTTGGAGAGCGAATGTAATAATATACCTCCGCAAAATCGGGAACAATATTAGGAGCCTTTCCTCCATTGGTGATGACATAATGAATTCTTGTGGACGCCGGCACATGTTCGCGCATCATATTAACCATGTAATCCATGGCTTCCACCGCATCTAACGCAGATCGTCCTCTTTCAGGTGATGCTGCCGCATGAGACGATAATCCATAAAAACGAAATTTACCTGCTTTGTTGGCCAGCGATGAAGAGGCCGCCACCGTGTTTTCATCATTGGGATGCCAATGCAACATGACATCTGATTGGGCAAATAAACCCGCCCTAACCATATAAACTTTCCCAGCACCCCCTTCTTCAGCGGGACAACCGTATAATTTAATGGTACCTTTTTGACCCGTTTCTTTCATCCAATCTTTAACCGCAATAGCCGCTGCCACAGAACCCGTTCCAAACAAATGATGGCCACAAGCATGTCCAGAATTACCCCCAAATGAACGTTTTACAGGAATCGTATCCTGTGATAATCCCGGTAAAGCATCGTATTCTGCCATGATTCCAATGACAGGTTTGCCTTGTCCAAAAGTCGCCACAAAGGCCGTCGGTATATCCGCTACCCCAGCTTCTATCGTAAATCCAGCTTGTTTTAGCGTTTCTTGAAGCAATAAAGAACTTTGCTTTTCCTTGTAACCCACCTCGGCTAAACTCCATATTTTTTGTGCGATCTGTCCATAGGTTGATTCCAATTTACTGATGCGAGCGATGGCTTTTTTCTTATCAAGATCCTGAGCATTAACGACGAATGAACTAAATGCCAGCAGGCATACAACTAAATTTTTACGCATCATGAATTTAAAAATTTTGAGAATGATTTGGGACTATATACTTGAATTTAGCAGGAAGAATTTTAAAATCAAAAATATCAGATGCTAAAACCTCGCCATCCACTTGCGCAATAAGGACTCGATTGCATTGTATGCGGGTGGATTGAATCGTAGAAAATTCCAAAAAAGTATAGTTCACATGCTTGCCCTTCTGAATTAAGGGCATGTAAAAAAGGCGTTTAATAATGGCTATGGGATTACACAACATCATATTTAATGCACCATCTTGAATAGAAGCCATGGGGAAAAAATGAAATCCACCCCCTGCCCTAGATGAATTAAAAACCATGCATAAAAAAACTTTCTTAGAAATTAGTTGGCCCGCACGTTCAAAAGAAATTTCGTACGATTTAAATTTAAATAACTGGGGGATAGCCGCTAAATAATACCCTAACGCACCGCCAATAAAACGAATGGCCTGCATCGATTTCAATACATCCCCCTCAATACCAATCCCGACCCCATTTAAAAAAATCATTTGATTAACCTGACCGGCATCAAAGTTCGCTGTCTGACCATTCAAAATATGGGCTAAATGCTCTTCCCTTGAAATTTTACCAAAAATTTTCCAATAAAAATCATTGCCCGTACCCCCCTGAAACAAACCAATGGGAATCGAGCAATCTGGGTATTTATTCACAAAATAATTAAAGGTACCATCGCCCCCCATGACCCATACTTCATCAAAATTTTGTAAGTCGGAAGGCCATTCTTGATGAAATAATTGAATGGACCAAAAAGGCATTTTAGTAGCCACTTCAGCCAAAACCCATTCATAATAAGCATTTATGGCAACAGTATTTTTTTGAGGGTTTATTAAAAAAGAAATCTTTTTAAGGTCAATGTTCGTTTTCATTTAGGCATTAATGTAATTCTTAAGATGCTCAATCGTTTCCAAATGGTTTTTAATCGTTGACCGTATTAAATCATTAATCGAAATAATTCCCATTAATTCCCCCTGCTCAACGACCGGCAAATATCGAATATTTTTTTCTGACATAATCATCATACACATTTCAAGACTAGTCGTTCGATCAATCCATGGCAAATCTGTCGTCATGATTTCATCGACCGAAGTATCCGATGAGTTCTTGTCCAATAAAACAACTTTTCTTGCATAATCTCGTTCCGTCAAAATCCCCACATATTTACCCTGATCTAACACCACAACCGATCCTATATTTTTTTCTTGCATGATTTGCAAAGCCGAAATGATCTTGGACTCCGGACTGACCGATACCACATAAGACCCTTTTTGTGCGAGTATGTCAATGACTTTTTTCATGGCTTTAGATTTAATAATATTGG